>JAHYIT010000251.1 GCA_019429205.1 Mariniphaga sp.
ATTCCGTTTTTAACCAAAGGGAAGTACTTTTCCGAAAGCGGAACGATGACTTTCAGCCGGTCGATTTGAATCAGCGAAAGCACGGCTGCTTTTCCAGCCTGGGTATTTGGTGCACCCGAATACATTTCTCCCGGTTCGAAATATCTGCCTGAGATGACTCCGTTAAACGGCGCCAGCAACTGAGTATTCTCTCTCAGAAATTCAACATTTGATTGGGCCACTTCGTATTGTGTTTTCAACTGGTCGTATTGCTGTTGGGGCACACTGCCATATTTTGCCAGTGTATCGAGCCGCCTGAAATCAACTTCGAGGTTTTTTAGCTGAATCTCGGCCTGATGAAGCTGGGTGCGATCCATTTGCACCAGCAGTTTGCCTGCTGAAACACGATCACCCACATCGGCAAAAATGCCTTCAATCCGTCCGGGTTGTGCGGGTACAAGGTGAACTTCTTCGTAAGCCATAAGTGTAGCCGGGTATTCGACCGAACGCGCTACCGTTTGTGCCTGAAGCTCCATAACCCTTACTGCTTCTTTTCTGTCAGCAGCGTTTTCAGCCTGGCTGGCAGCCGATTCTTCCTGTTGTTTGGGAGTGCATGCACTTAAAATGGCCAGGGCCAATGCAAGTGCTAAAGTTAATTTTTTCATCTGTTTCATCGTTATTGTCTTAATTGTTTACTATTCTTCCTGTAAGTGTATTCAATGCGTTTTGTGCCTGCAATACCTCGAGCATGGCTGTAAGGTACTGCGATTCGGCCTGCAGGTAGTTGTTGTCGGCTGTGGTTAATTCCAGGCTCGAAATCATTCCCTGCTCATATTTTCGGCGCAGGTTTTGATAGACTTCGCGCGAAACTTCCACATTTTTTTGCTGAACCCGGTAAGTCTCAATGGCGCTGGTTAAATTAAACTGCAGTTGCTTAAACTGAATGTCAAGCTGTTCTTCCATCAGCGCTTTGTTATTCTGCATGGTTTCCAAATCAATTTTTGCCTGCCTTACTTTTGCACGGCGTTCTCCGCTCGAAAAAACAGGAATGTTCATTTGCAAACCAATCATGTGTCTTGGCGACATGTCGAATGCGGGTTTCAGTATTTTTTCGGTGTAATTGTAAAAACCCGAAACGGTTGGCAAATAGCTGGCTTTTTGCATGGTAACTTGTTTCCCGGTAATTTCTTCCTGAACTTCAAGCAACTGAAAATCGAGGTTTTGCTCCGGAACAAAGGTCGTTTCAATTCCGTCAACCGGATTTTCACCCAGAAAATCGGCCAGCGACTGCGTAAGTTCCAGTTCTGTATCAGCAGTAACGCCCAGTTGAACGCGCAGCAGGTTTTTGGCCATTTCGTATTGTCTTTCGGTCGAACGCACGGCATTGGTGAGTGAATTTACCTGAACCGAAAGCTGGTCAAGCTCCACTTTTTCCATCATACCCACGCGCACCAGTGGTTCTGTTTTCCGGTACACTTCGTTCAGGTTGTCCACGTTCGATGCCAGAATTTTCAGCGATTCTTCGGAAATTAAAACCAGGTAATAACTTTCAACCACCTGGCTCAACACATCCTGTTCGGTTTTCACCAGGCTTTTTTCCGAAAGTTTTTGGGCCAGTTTCGCAGTCTGAATTCCCACAATGTAGCCTCCGTTAAAAATAAGCTGCCCCACCTGTAGGTTAAAGTTACTGGAGGGTTTGATGGGAATTTTCGATGGTGGCATGTTTTCATCGAACTGAATGCTGATTTCAGCTCCCATGGCATTGGAATAGTCTGCTGTGGCATTTATTTGCGGCAGTCCTGCTGAAATAGCTGCCCAAAGCTGTTCCTGCGAATGGTCTATCGCAAGCCCCGAGTTTTTAATGGTGCGGTTGTAGTTGAGGGCATGTTCTTTGGCAGCTTCCAGGTCGAGCGACAGCTTTTCCTGTGCACTTAACCCGCCAAAAATCATGAATCCCAAAATCAGGATAAAAATCTGTTTTCTTCTCATAGCACATTGTTTTATTTTCTTGTTATCTGTATTCATTTTTTTTTAAATGTTTCAAAATATTATTATTCATCCAGCATCGATTCGATGAGTTCAATTCCTTTTTTGGTGGAAATTCCACGCATAAAATTTATGGTGAGGTTTTGAAACACATCGGCATAGCTGAACTCGTCGTGCGGAAAAACTTTTTCATCGGCAAGCAGGTTCATCTGTTCCTGAAAAAGTTTGGCCACGATGGGAATGCTGATATCGGATCTGAAAAGCTCTTCTTTTATCCCTTTGCGTAACAGTTCTTTCGAGAGGCCTAAAGCCTCTTTCTCATATTTCTCACGCAAAGAACTCCAGTAGTTCGGGTAAAACTTCTCCATGTCGCGAAAAAACACCGGATTCATGGCATTCATGGCCTTAATTCCTTCCTTCATAAAAGAAAATATGGTTTCAATAACATTCTGCGAGGGAGTACATATTTCCTTATTCCTTTTATTACGTTTCTCGCTCAAAACTTCGAGGCAGGCGTACACCAGCGTTGTTTTATCTTTAAACGTTTCATAAACAGTGCGTTTCGACATTCCCATAGCTGCTGCAATGCCATCCATGGAAACATGGCGTATGCCAAACTGCAAAAACTGACTGGTTGCTTCTTCAATAATTCGTTCGCGTATTTCCATCTAAAATATTTTAGGGCGCTAAAGTAGTGAAAAACTTAAAACACGCTGAAAGTTTTCTGTAAAATGCGATTTTTTATCGGTGAAATCAGAATTGCATAACATGAAATTAATTGATGAGGGAAAATCGGATATCATCATCAACATTCCGAACGACTCTGCCAAAACGTTTGAGTTTCACAAAGCGCCCAAACTGATTGAAAAGGGTAAGGAAGCAGCACAGCAAAGTATCAGGGGGTTTAGCAAACGGAAATGAATTGAGATCGGTGAATTTATTTGGATGATATAAGCTGACAATTTTCACTGTGCATCTCATCAAACCATAACGGAACAAATATTCCCTTGCTTTCCAGCTCCTTTCTGTTTTGCAGATGAAAACTCAGTGAAGTAATTTTTTTCGTTTCCTCTTTCGAATCACACATGTTGTATTGAATGGATGCTTCTTCGCTGGTGTAAGTGGAATTCTTGCATTTCACCCCCCAATTTCAGCACTTCAGTATATTTTTTCTGGCATAAAACACCCGTAGCCCTTAACTTTGGCCCGATTTTTCAGAAATCATTACAAAGATTTACACATAACAAGCTATGAAACATTTGATAAACAGTGTATTTATGCTATTCGTCCTGGCTTTGCTGGCCGGTTGTGCCGGCAACAACAACGGGCAAACCGAGATTATCCGTAAAGTAAAAATCGAACCGGTTCAACAGGCCGATTCGCTGCAGGTAAAACAATACTCAGGAATAATTAAGGAAGCC
>JAHYIT010000252.1 GCA_019429205.1 Mariniphaga sp.
CGTTTTTCAAAACTGAAGTTATGGATTTTCCCGATTTGGTTTTATTTACCCTTGATAAAAATCTTAGATCCGAAAATTTAATAATTCCCAGAAACAATAATGTTTATTGTTTACATTCTTATTTGCAGAATGCCATTCAAACAAACAAACCTTGATGAGTAAAAAAAGTATTATTATCGCATGCGTCATCATTCCGCTTAAATTTTTTCTTTTGCTTAGGCAAAAGCAATAAGATACAACCTTACCGGCCTGCTGGCCATAGAACTGATAAAAGAAGATGACCTGTTTTCAGGTTTGCTAAAAGACTTTTTTTATCAGGCATGCCAGTATAACACATAACAAAAAAGCAGTTTGGTGGGTTAAATTATTTATAATGTGTATAAATAAGCAATTCTGAACGATTTTTCTTGGTTGGTGTTTTTTTTTTTTTAATTTGGCATGCAGGTATGTGTCATGTTTAAGGTTTCTGAAAAACCTAAAAAACCTGATTGCTAAAGAAATTTGGGTTATTATTAAAAAGGAACCAGCAACCTATAAAAATTACAAAGTCAAACCGGAAAAAAGAAAGGGCAGGAAACGGCAATCTGCGAAAAGCATTTCCTACCCCGGCCCTCTTCCTTAAAAGAAAGGAGGTTTAGCGGCAAAGATAAATAGAAATTAGCAATTGGCAGTTTCCAGACTGCGTCCGTGAAAGGATATATCGGATAATTAATTTTTTTCTCATTATTTGGTTTAAATGAACTTATATGAAAAAAGTAACTTTTTATTGGGCGGTAACATGCGTGGTTGCAATTTTTTCTTGGTTTAATGTACAGGCATCACAAAATAAAGAACGTTATGCTTTGGCTTCAGCTCTTCTTACAATTGAAGAAATTGCGATAAAAAGTGGGAATAATTGTTTTACAGAGTATGAGGGCTGGTACTGCCGGGAGCATGATTTTGGAGGTGGTAGACGCTGTTTCCATGGTGGAGAAGTTGGGGCTTTTTGCAAAGAAGACAATGAAGATAAAGAAGAAAATTGAACTTTGAAACTTTGACATTTAAATAACACTCCCCTGTCTGAAAGAGACCGAATGTTAATTGAACTCGATGGCTTGCAAGATTATTATTTTAACAGAAATCATAAAAAATACCTGCCCGAAATTTTCTCAAAGGAAGATCAAAAAAGACTTGAAAAATTCAACCCCATGACCGACAACCCTTTTTTGGTGGTGTATAAATTCAGGGAGTAAAAAAACAGGAAATGCCCCCGGGCTTCGCTCGGGGCAAAAGATGAAAACTTTGGAAGAAGCCTTGTCAGCAGCTTTGTAGAAAAATTTTTTCAGGGCAGACTATAAAATGCATCAATCTGCGATAAGTTAAAAACTGTTAAATCGGAGGGGGGGGGGTAGAAAATAAAACTTTTTTCATATCTTTATTATGTTATCTGATAGCATATGTTAAATGACTGCAACCAAGAAAAAATATTAAATGCACTTTATCAGAGAAAAAACATCGGAAGAAAAAAGGGGCAGGAAACCGCAAGCGACTAAACCGCATTTCCCACCCCGGCCCTCTTCCTTAAAAGAAAGGAGGTTTAACGGCAAAGATAAATAGAAATTAGCAATTGGCAGTTTCCAGACTGCGTCCGTGAAAGGATATATCGGACTGAAAATCAATTTTAGTTTCCATTTTAAATTTTCGATTATGAAAACCATACGTAAAAACTTTTTACTGCTTGCCTTTGCCGCAGGTGCGCTGTTTTTGATTGGGAATAATGTGTTTGGCAGTGACCCTGGAGAAGGGGAAGATCCGGGTGGCGATATAACTTGCTCCCAACAACCAGGGCCAGGCGCCCAATGCTGGAGGTATAATCGAGAATATTCCCCTCCTTGTGAATGGACTGGTTATGCATACAATTTCTGCATAGCCAATTAATTAAAGTTTTTTCCAGAGGCCGTCTCAATAGATTGTTTTTTTACCACATACCTACCTGCTGCAGGCAGGAACATGACCTCACAAAATGCCACTAAATTAAAAATCCTGTAATCAATGTTTTGTGTATATATTTTTTTGTGAGTTAGTGGCAAATTTTATTTTTTTGACTTTTGAGGCGTCTCTGAGTTTTTAAAAAAGGAAAAGAATGAAAAAACATTTGATATTTATAGGCCTTGTTGTTTTTTCTTTTTTCTCCTGCCAAATGGCAGATGAGAAAAGATATGTTAATTTAAACCTCACGGAAGAACCCTCTGTGCTTGATTTTTTTTCTGAGATAAAAGTGGTTCAACTTGAAACCAAAGAAGATAATCTTCTCGGGGTGATAAGCAAAGTGGCATATTATAAAGACCGTTTTTTTATTTTGGACGGTTTGACCCAGCAATTTTTTTGCTTTGATGGACAAGGGAAGTTAAAATATAAGATTTCTGCCCAGGGGAAGGGCCCAGGCGAATACAATTACATTACAGATTTTACCATTGATCCGGAAGGCGAAAGGATTTTTATTCTTGATCCGGTGGTTCAAAAGGTATTGCTTTTTTGCCTCGACGGCAACCATTTGGCAACATTCTCTGTCCCAACTGAAAAAGGTATGGGGTTTAATAAAGTGTTTGCCCTGAATGATTCAATTATTTTGCTTACTTCCATTACCAATTATCAGTTGGTGTTTTTTGATTTGAATCAACATAAAGTTGTTGAAAAAAAATTTGAATTTCCGATTGAAGGTCCCTTAGATGCTTTTTCGCCCAGGCATAATGTTTACCAGTATAAAGGAAGGACTTTTGTTTTACAATATCTTGGGAATGTTGTTTATGAAATTACTGAGTTGGATACTTTACCCCATTTCAAATGGGATTTTGGGCCGGGAAATAATTCTAAAGAACAGATTGAAAGGTTGATTTCAAAAATTGGTTCGCGCCAGAATGACATAGCGTCCTATCATGATGAAGTTGGCAAGGGTAAGATTTTAAATCATCACATTGTTAAGGTTTATGAAACTTCTCGTTTTAAAATCGCTTTAATTGAATATGATAATAATTTCAGGCATGTGTTTATTGACAAGACCTCTAATGATTCCCGTGTTTTTAACCATTTTACCGAAGAAATCAGCTTGATTTATTTTTTTGTTCAGCCCGACGTTGCCATTGGATTTAACACAGGTATTCCTGATCGAACAAAGCATATTCCAGAAAGAGCGCACCGAAAATATGGATTTTACCACACTGATTTACTTAACCCGGAGGATCGCCAAATCATCGAAAACCACAACCCCATGACTGACAACCCCTTTTTGGTGGTGTATAAATTCAGGGAGTAAAAAATAGGAAATGAAAGCGGGATTGAGAGAAGTTTTAATCTTCTTATTTTTGGCTATTTCTCTTTGGCTCAGTTTTAACCTAAAA
>JAHYIT010000253.1 GCA_019429205.1 Mariniphaga sp.
TGAATTATAAAGTGCGTTTAATCTTTGTTAATGGCTAAAGCCTGTTTTCTGTTGTACCGACTTCCTCTCACCGGGCTAAAGCGCCGGTGTAACAACTAATCAGGCATTTTACACCGTGGCTTTAGCCCGGTGGTTTGGCATTTAGTTTTTTAATTTTAATTGGCTTTAGCGTTTAATCCTTTTAATTGGCTTTAGCGTTTAATCCTTTTAATTGACTGATGCATGTATTCGACAGGTTTTTGCAAACGTGGGATTTGTCGTACACCCTGGGAAATAGAATTAGTTGAATTTGTAACCTATTTTAGTAAGTTTGTGTTAAAAGAATCAGAACATTAAATATTATCAGATATTTTTTCTTGTCAGAATAATTCAATTAAAGCAAAATTCAAATGAAACAAGTTGTTTTAAAAGTGCCCGATAGTGAATACCAGTTTTTTATGAAAGTAATTAAGAGTTTTTCATTTGTGGAAATTGATGAAAAGCTGAACAAACTGCTGGAAATGGAAGCTAAACTTTCTCTTGAAAAACGAAAAACATGGGGTAGGATAAAATCGGGTTATCGGGATGTGGAGATGATGGAAAAACAAGCACTGAAAGAAAAAACAGGAAATGAATTTTTAAATGAGCTTTAAGATAATCGTTACGCCTACTTTTGAGAGTGATTCCAAATCATTGTTAAAGAGGTACATTTCACTGAAAAGGTTTATCTTCTCACAATTTACGACAAATCCGAAAAAGACGATATCCTGGAAAAAGAGTTGAACGAGTTACTCAAATTAATTTGAGAGTAATAATGGAACAGGATTTCAATTCCTCCAATCCATTTGCATGGAAATTGAAAAAAACGGTATAAAAGTTTATCCTCTTTAATGTATTGGAAATTCCTTATAGATTCTCATTAAACTGATGGTTTCTGTTCGTAATTTCGTTTTTACAAATTGTTTCATTTCCGGTTCCATTAACTCACCCATACCATGCAGTAAGCCCTTATCACTCATCGATTCAAGAAGGGTGATGCATTTTTGCAAATAGTCAGCAAATGATATTCCCATCCGGATTTCGACAATGTTTTTATTAACAGGAGTTTGTTTCTGCATAAAAAACCAGCAATCGAAAATATCGCGGTTCGTAATGGCTTTCCTGTCCAGCAGAGCGCAAAGTTTATGGGCAAACATATCGGGCTGCACCATCACTTTCATATTAATTCCCAGCAGGTTTTTTATTTCGAACCGGTTATCAAATGTTCGGTTCGAAATCTCAACTTTCAATTTACGTTCGCCAATACCATAATCAAGCACAAGTATAGGTCCGTAAAACTTCCTGGCTTCATCGGTGATTTTTCCATATTTGAGCAGGATATTGCGAACCTTTGAATAAACCTCGTCTTCTTTTTCAGGATTGAGCAGGTTAAAATCCAGATCGACTGAAAAACGGGGAAGGTCGTAAAAAAAGAGCAGTGCTGTACCACCCTTAAACCCAAGCCAGTTCAATAATTCAATGTCTGTGTAGATATCTTTCAGTATTTGAGCCAATAAAAATTTGTGCCGGTTTATGTCAACCATTTTACAAGTATTTGCCTGCCTTTTGTTCCAGGATTTTCGATTGAAACAGAGGCAGAAGTTTATAAATCAATTCTTTGTTTAGTGGATTCAAATTGTCGAAATAGTATTCTTTGTTCAGGTATAAAATATCTAAAAAAGCTCTTTCAGGTTTAGCAATATTTATCTGGTTAGGTTTTCTGTCAATACCTTCCGTGTTAATTAACAACTCATTTTTTAATTTCCGATACAAATATGCCTGGCCATCAATTTCAATATTTCTGCTCAAATAACTGATTACTGTAATTCGTGAATCATATTGAAAAACAATCCCTGCTTTTTGCAAAACATATTCCAATGAAATATACGAAGGCGTAAAAACGGTACAAGCCATTTCCTCCTGATTATAGTCTGGTTTGGTATAAATGCCTTTGCGCGGATTTTGCAGTTTTCCGGTTTTTACATTGTAGTTCAGCTTTTTACTGAGCGACGGCAAACGGGTTTCACCGGTAAGCATGGCGACATCTTTCAGCCGGTACACCGTCCGGTTGTCGGAATAAATGGCCAGAATAATATCTGACTTGTTATTTTGTGAACTAAACATCCTAAATATTCGTATTTCCAGTTCACGAAAATAGCAATTAAAAATGAATATCTATATGTTATTGAAGAATGCGATAGAAAACTCAAAAATGGCAGAAGAACTGAACATCAATCCGCTGGTAGCTGCCTTAAACGGCGGCGAAGATTACGAACTGCTTTTTACTGTTTCGCTGAGTGATTACGAAAAAATCAAAAACGATCCGGATTTCACTATCATTGGACACATAACTGAAGCAGTTGAAGGCACCAACCTGATTACCACCGGCGGCTCAAAAATTGAGTTGACAGCACAAGGGTGGAATCATGGGAGAGATTGATTGTATTCACCAAATGTTATAACTTTTGGGGATTATATTCACCAAATTCGATAAAATTTTGAAGAGAATTAATACGATTTGAAGTAAAAGAATATCCAGCTTTTTATTTTGTGAACTAAACATGCTAATATTTCGTATATTCAGTTTACAAAATTAGAAAAATATTTTTAATAAAGATGTCTAACTTCATAAAAAATCTAATTGATATTAATTATTGGCACGGATTGCAAATCGGTGCCATCAGGGGGCTCGAATATAGAATTGCAGGCGCAGAGGTGGGAGCATGGGAGGATTTAACGGGTCATGGATTTAACAGGAATTCCTGAAAATTGTTTTTATGAATCACTTTGATTTCAACATGAGCGTAGTTTTTCAAAAATGTTTCTGAAAATTTGACTTTAGCTTTTGGATTCCACACGAATTCATGGGTGCAGAATTTCTCATCGTGCTCTTAATAATGCTAATAACTTTCTTCCACATTAGTGCATTTTTGATCTATAAAATTTTCTAATCTGTTAGTGGAAAGAGTGTTATTTTGTTAAAAAAAACATGGAGTTGATTGCCAAAAACCGGAGGTTAGTAAAACAAAAAGGGATAAAGTTCGATCTCATGGTTAATTCAAATAAATTTGACTTATTAATTATAATAATAACGATATGAATAAGATGAAATGTTTTCGGTTTCTGTTCCTGTTGTCCTTATGTGCACTCCTTCTTTTTTCACAACAATTAATCGCACAAAGCAGTAGTAGACCAATGATGACCCCCAATGAACCATCCCGTGCTGGATATACTGGGATACTGGTAAATAGTTAAGCACGCATGCCTTTTTTTGATGCGCGCGTTTTTGCCCTTGATCAGAATCTGGAAATATTAGCACATTCAAAAACCTTATCAGAAAGGGGACCTGA
>JAHYIT010000054.1 GCA_019429205.1 Mariniphaga sp.
CGGCCGCGCCCATAGCATAACCGGGCTGAAAGCCCGAAACTCCCCACCCGGCGCCGGCACCCTTACATAACCGCCTATCATGCGGCAATCCAACTGAAAGGCTGAAATAACATTCCTTCTATATAATTGCATCTCTTTCATTTTCTCATCAGCGTTTTCTAAAACATTACAACATACAAACCACCTCGTCTTTTTGCAGGGTGCGGATGAAGCCGGTAGTGGTGTTATAGTAATAAAGATTCAATTTTAAAGTTATATCCAATATTTTTACTAACATCATCTTTTTCAAACGAATAATACACCGAAGGATATTCCAATTGAGAAACATAAAAATTAAATTGTTTTTCCGAATCAAAATCAATCTGAATTGAATCGAAGGGAATAGGAACATTAATTACAAAATCATAAAATTCTGATTTAATCGAACTAAATTCCGCTTTCCGTTCCCAGGGTTTTAATTCCTTTTTTGAACATATCTCAACGTATTTATCCCATATTACTTTTGCCCTTTCATTCAGTTGAACATAAACAGATTCCATTTTTCTATTCTCTATTAATTCAAAATCTACCAAAGCAAAATCCAGATTTTTGATTGCTTTCAATATAGGTTGACTTGTATTGTCGGACTGTTTTCTGACTTCAGTAAAATACTTTTCGATTAATAAAATGTAATCTTTTTCCTCAACTATCTGAAAATCTTTTAGCACGTTTTCTGTTTTAATCAAAAGGTCGTTTCCATAAACGTAATTGCTGGATTTCCGATATTCTTCAATATCATAAACAAAAACTTCTGCAATTTCAGGTTTTTCGTTGTAACGATTGGCTCGACCTGCCGCCTGAATAATTGAATCGATTGGCGACAATTGTCTAAAAACAGTATCCACCGAAATATCAACTCCAGCTTCAACTAGTTGGGTTGAAATAATTATTTTTTGTTTGTCCGATTTTTGTTTTATTCGTTTAATGATGTTTTTTCGTTCATACGGAGTAATGAAAGTGGTTAAAAAATAAGTCTCAATATTTTCCGTGTCTATTTCACCACAAACAAATTCAAAGGTTTCACGTGCTACTTTTTTTGTGTTTACGATAACCAGAACATCTTTTGTTGGATTGTTATTGACATAATCTACAATTTCGGTTTCAAAATCGTCAAAACTTATTTTTCCTTTTATTATTAGTTTTGTCCGATTAAAAAAATGAAAATACTTTTTGTAATCTGGCACAAGCTCAATAATATCCTCGTTTGGGGTAAAAATTAACGGTTGCGTTGCAGAAATCAGGATAAAGTAAATATTGAATTTTTCTCCCAGTATTTTAAAGGTTTTTCGAATTGTTTCCCAATATTCATAAGGGATTGTCTGAATCTCGTCGAGTAGAATTACCGAATTTGCCAAATGCACAAATTTCATCAGTTTGGCTTTATCGCTTGCCAAAAGTGTTTCGAGCAATTGCACAAAGGTTGTAACTACTGTATCCGACTGCCAGGTTTCAATTAAAAATTTACTTTGGTAGAAATCGGCAACATTTTCAGTTGCCTTATATACAGGTTCTGCCAAATGATGGTGTTTTAATAAAACATTTGTGTCTGTTGTTTCCAGAATTTTTGAATAAACCTCAAAGTTTTGGTCAATTATGGATGTAAACGGAATGTTGATTATAATTTTTGAATCATCGAAATCAACCAAATTTCTCATTATATCAGCCAGATTATAAGCTGTAATTGTTTTCCCCAAACCAGTTGGCAGCGTTACTGAATAAATATGCTGATTTTTATTGAATACTTTCTGAAGATGCTCTGCTGAAGAATAAAAAGCTTCATTCTTCAATTGGTCAATTTCAGCTTTTGGTTGATTAAAATTGTTACGAACTCTGAATTCAGCAATTTTATCAATAACACCCGACTGCTTCACAGGCTGTGAATTACCAGCAATTATTACTTCATTCTTATCGGCAAAAAGTAATGCTGAATAAATGAGTTGATGAATATAAAACAAGGAAATTCTGGTTTCAGCTTTTATATCTTGGTAAGTATCTGACAGAAAATCGAGTGAAAAGTCTCCAAATATATTATCATATGTTTGTTCTTTTATAAATTGAATAAATTCACTCCATTCTATTTTTAAATGATAATCATTCAAAAGCAAACTAATTAAATTTTGGATATCTTCATTATTAATACTTTCCACAAGTTCGGGCAAAAGTTCTCTCCATTCCGGTTCAATAAAAACTTCATTTCCAAGATTGTCTAATTTGCCGTGATGCCGTTTTACCGCTGAAAATGTAAAAATACTTAGTAACTGGGCCAGATTACTTTCAACATTATTTGCTTTTAGAAATTTCTCCGAAACAAAATACACAAACAACGCCGAAAGTAGTGCATGACTTTTCCGTTTATCATGCACTTCGTCTAAATTCAAAATATAATGCTGGAAAAAACTGGTGGCTTTTCCCAAATCGTGAAAAGCTGCTGAAAAATATACCAAATCGGTTATCAGTTCTGAAATGTCCGTTTCTTTTTCATCAAAATCCATCAAAAGATTTAACTGTTTACGTTTGATGGAATCGACAGCTACATGTGCAACTTCTGTCAAATGTATTAATAATGGCTTGTTGGGATGGGATAATAGTTCCATAATCAGAGAAATAGAATATTTCCGTAGTGTTCAATTTTGTAATAATCCTTCACTTTGACATTCACAGGCAAACCGTTTTTTTCAATCAACACCTCCGAAAATTCCTGCACTTCCCGGTTTCGGTCCATCTCGATAGGCATATTATTGGCTGAATACATAGCAGAATAGTCAAACTCAACCGGTTGCTCACCAATTGTTTTCGACAGGTTAACGGCGGTAATAATGTTGATATAATTTTCATCTCTGTTTTCCATTGGTTCTGCTTGTTTTCTGTCCACAAAATCAACAGTTGCTGTACACTGGGCTAAACCCAAGTAAGGCGAAAAATGATGGTTCTTTGTTTTTATTCTTTCCGCCAATTTATTAAACGCCAACTGATTGTTATCCAAAGCAAAGAATATCCTGTATTTTACATTTTTAACTAACTCAAATTGTATTTGAGTCCGACCGGCTTTGGTTAAATTGTAAAACGAAGTTTTGGTGTTTATCAAATTCATGGCAACATTTTCTTTTTTTACAGGATTCAGGATTTGAACTGCAATGTCGGAATTTGCTTTTGAGAAAAACTCCTGGACTGGAATTACACCTTCAGGATATACCCCATCTGTTGTTTCGCGCTCCATTCCCAGAATCGCACCCAAAATCCCTGCAATCGCCGTCCGGGTTGGGATTGAATAGGAAAGTGGCGAAGTGGTCGTGTTGTATTTTCGGAAATGCCCAAATTCGCTGCTTATGTCGAAAATGAGTATTTCTTTATAGTTCATCTTTACTGATTTTTGTAATTGTTTGCCCGTTATAAACCAACTGTAACCTCGAATCGGCTTTGAACTCAATACTTTCAATTTTGTTTTTGTTGGCTTTCAGTTCGTTAAGCAATTCAGTAACATCAATTTTGTAATCCTTCACATTCCTGATTTGCATTTCGTTCATATCACCGGTATCCAGTTTTATTCTTTGGCGCAAACTGCCGATGTAAAAAGGTTCTGAATAGTCGATAACCAACAGCAATAAAGGTGTTTGTCCAAATTTCGAGCGCGAAATCAGCGATTTTGTGCCTTCCCAAATACCATGTTTTAAAAGTTCTTTATCATCTTTGGTCATTAACGAATATTGTGCAGATTTTTCGTTTATAATTCCATTAAATCCAATTACTGCATAAGGAATTTTATATTCGGTTCTAAAAGTAGCTTGTGCTTTTTTATCTCCTGAGGCAAATGCCCCGGTTCCCTGTTCTTCAATAATTTCAGTTTTATTTAACGAGCGACCCATTTGGAATTGAACTGGGCCTATCCGTGTGATTGAGGCATTGCTTAAGGGAATAACTCCACCAAAAGTTCTGATGTCAATACAGGTATTTAAAATATTTTCCACCTGCTCATTAAAATCTTTTGCCCGGCGTTTCCCATCTTTAATATACTCTTTGTCTCCTTCGTTGTAAGTAGTTTCACGTACAAACACATCTTTACCGTTTGTTCCGTTAAAACCTTTGTATTCGTACCAGTAATCCCGTATGGTACGCTTCAACCTTACATCCGTTACCAACACCGTACTGTCTTCTGTGTCAAAACGCGGACGGTTTTCATTTAACGGGTCGCCATTTGGATTTGCATTTTCTATATCGTACAGAAATAGAATTTCGCTTCGTTTGCTAATAATTTCACTCATAATGATTTTTGTTTTTAGTTATAAATTATTGATTTTCCTGTTTATCTCTTTTGAATTGTTTGCCCATTTCCAAACCTGCAACAAAATAGAACGAAAGTTCATTGTTTGTCATTTTATTCAATTCGTGGTTTTTAAGGATAAAATAGTTGTTTATAATTCCTCTTAAATCAGTATATATATAATTGTTTTTCTGATACTTTTGAATTTTATCAAGTGCCTCAGTATAAACGTTCATCAAAATCTCAGGATTGAGTTTATATCCCTTGAGTTTGTTTTCAAAAGGAGGATTACTGGTGTTCAAACTTTGCGATTGTATATCGTAAAGAAATCGCACCAACACGCCAACAGCAAAAATGCCGACTTTAATATCACAGTCCAGAAAATTGGAATTTGTTTTTACGAACTCGTTAAAACCTTCAAGATTAAAACGGCTCTCCTTTTTTTGAGCGCTTTCTATTTCCATGTATTTATAATTTTGATTGTAACTAATAATTTCTAATTCTTGCAGATATGAAATGAGCATTATCGCTTTTTTTATTGTCCAGTTCATTGGTTCAACCCATCCATCAGAAGTTTTGGCTGCATTATGGTTTTTTTTGATAATGCCGATAATATTTTCAAAAATGTATTCCTTTGAAATGTTTTTGCCTAAAAAAAGCTTTTGCACCACATCAAGGAAATTCTTATTAAAGAAACCTTTAATAATCTGATAACTAAAAACTAAATCCTGCAATTCTTTTTTAATCGAAAAGGCATCTTTAAACAATGGATTTTTATTTACTTTTTCGGGCGCATCAATAAACAGTTTTCTGAAACGTGAGGGCAAAATCTCTTCAAGCATCAAGTTTATTGTAATCGCACCAGTCTTTTTATCTTCCACAAAAAATAAAATATCAAGATTGAAGTAATTTTTTTGTTCGGCTATTATTTTTTGAACTCTGTCTTCAGCTCGTTTCTTTTTTTCCTTTTTTGCTTGTTTCTCATCGTCAAAAGCAGCTTTAAGAAGCCCGATTATATTTTTTAAATCTTGAGTATTCGTTTTTATAATAGGGTGAGGAACAGTCATATATTCATTTCCATAAAAGTATCCTGTAAGATTTTGTTGAATATATTTTCTACCAATTTCTAAAATCAATGTTTCTTCTGACGAAATAGGATAATTTCTCCAATTCAGTTTCTTATTGAAAAAACCACTAATAAAACCTGGTTTATCAGGGCTGGAATACTTAAATGGGGCTGCAAAACCATAAATATCATTTAGCTTTATGCCAGAAACAGAACTCACCTTATTTTTAGATTTAGATTCGATACCAGCATGAGTATAATTCGTTGTTGACCCGGAGAGTATAATGAGTTCTTTTATTAAATCATAATCACGTAAATATTTTTCAATTCCATTTTCAATAATTTTAATACTTAACCCAGTTGAAATAGTTTCGTCTTTTGTAAAATTTTTAAACTGTTCATCAATTTCTCCTACTATTTTAGTTTCATTCTCGGTAAAGAAATTTCTCAACAGATGAAAAATATTTATATCTTGATGTACTCCTCTGTTAAAAGCCAAAATATTTTTAAAAGTAGTGTCCTTTAAACCGTTAATCTTTTTGGAAACAGGACTGCTAATTTTTGTAGAAAATGTAACATCCCCACCTCGTGCAGAACCCTTTCGATAAGCAAATTTTCTGTAATCCACTTTCTCAGCACTTACTTTTTCAATATCAATTCCCCTATACTCACAGGTCAATTCCCCATTCTCATTAACTATTTCGAAAACAAGTAGTAAAATTTGGTAATCCTTCCCGGGAAACATATTTTCGATGTACAAATCAACCTGTTCAAGGCCTTTGTTTTCCTCTAATTGCCATTCGCCTATGGCTGCTATCGCTTTATCTTGCATTCCTATTATTTTTAGTTCAATCCAGTAAAAAAGGATTGGGTCTTTTTCAATTTGATTTTTGGCTTTTCCAGAAAACGATCCCATTTACTTTTCCCCTCGCTTTGCCATTCGCCGATTTTTAGAAGTGTATTTAGCATGTCATTTGTTTGAAATTTTTGTTCACCAAATATAATATTAAATTGTTAATTAACGGTTTATTATGCCATTGCATAATTCACAAAAGTTATTAACCTCCACCAATTCCTGGTTTGTACAGATACACATTCTCTCTCCATTAAATAATTCTTCAAAATAGAATTCAAATGGTGATGTTTCTTTAAGAAAATCATTATTCTTTAGTTCAGGATTCTCTTTGTTATTCCAAATTTCAATATCTTTGCCATCCATTTAATATATATTTAAATGAAACATTAATTAAACCAGGGTATCGAGTGGAATTGGCACCCTGGTTTTTTAGCCTTGTTTTAATGGATAACTAATAAAACACATATCAAACTGTTCTATTATTTCAATCCTTATTTATCATTTTAACAAAACTATTTTTAGCAAATATAATACAATTTTTTAAATAGAACAGTATGATAAAAAAAATTTCTTCTGTTCCCGGTGCCTGGTCGAAAAATCCGCTCAGCCTGCCGGGGGTTTTCATTGCAAGGCATTAAAATTAGAGATTTTGTTTAATAAATCCTACCTTTTGTTTATAACTTTTTTAATAAAAGTTGAGTAACTTAGCCATCATTAAATGAATGGATTATGGAAATTGAATCAATTATTCGTCAATTGAAAACTGTTGCCGATCCGGCGCGTCAAAAATCCTCGGAATGGTATTTTCCCACCTCCATGAAAACTTTGGGAGTGAAGTCGGTTGACCTGCGCAATTTGATAAAGGAATGGTGGAAGGAACTTAAAGGTTTACCACCTGCTGAAATGGTGAAATTAGCCAGGGACCTGGTTGAAACCCGCATTTTTGAATGCAACCAGGTGGCTTTTGAATTGCTGTGGAAGCATAAAAAGGCACTTGCCAGTATTACCCTGAATGATTTGGAAGCATTGGGGAAATATATGGATAACTGGGCTACAACCGATGTTTTTTCTGTTCTGGTTTCGGGCCCGGTATGGCGTAATAATCAGGTTGCAGATGAGGACATTCTGAATTGGCTGAAATCCGGAAACCTTTGGTGGAGGCGGGCAGCCATTGTTTCAACCGTTGGGCTGAATCTTAAATCGAGGGGAGGAACCGGTGATACACGGAGGACATTAATGGTTTGCGAACGCGTGATTGGAGACCGTAATGAGATGATTGTTAAAGCTCTTTCCTGGGCATTGCGCGAATTATCAAAACACGACAGAACATCAGTGGAACAGTTTATGGAAAAACATGATGAAGTTTTGGCTAAGCGCGTCAGACGCGAAGTTTACACCAAACTGAATACGGGAACAAAAAGCGGTAAGGGAAGAAAAAAATGATTTGGAAAATGGTGAACTGAACTACTGTAAATCCTAACTGAAACTGAAAACTGCGACTGCCAACTTCCTACTCGCAGGTACAGGTTTCCAGGCAATCTACAATTTGGCTCAGAATTTCGTATTTCAGATAGTAGTAGGTGTTTTTGCCCTCGCGTTTGGAGCAAAGCACTCCTTTATCGCGCAAAATACCCAAATGGTGAGAAGTGGTAGATTGCTCAATGCCCAGTAATTCGTGGATTTCAGTAACCGTAAGTTTTTTACCACCTTCCAGATGTTTTAAAATGGCAATACGCATAGGGTGTGCAATAGCTTTCAGCATATTTGCAGCAGTATCTAACCTGTTGGCGTCCAACACCTTGATTTCTACCATTTTTCTAAATTGTTTAAAAATGCAAATATATAAATATTTAAGGATATACGGTATACAGTTTAAATTTAGATGTTTTATGAATAATTCATTTCTATCCGGCTATTTTTTTTGTTAAAATTTACTTTTTTAAACTAAATTATTCTATGTTCGTTATTGAAAAGGAAAAAGGAAATTTGTTGAATGTCGAAAATAAAATCCATACGTTTACCCATTGAGCAGGAACTGCAAGATTTTGAACCATATTTCAAAAAATCTTTAAAAAGTGATGTTCCGCTGCTGGGAACCATTTTGAATTTTTTATACCGGACAAAGGGAAAGCAACTGCGGCCCATGTTTGTTTTTTTGTCGGCGAAACTCCATGGCGAAACCAATGAATTTTCACAACTGGCAGCCTGTTCTGTTGAATTGCTTCATTCGGCAACTTTGGTTCACGACGATGTGGTTGACGAATCGTATGAACGGCGCGGTGCATTTTCAATCAATGCGTTGTGGCGAAATAAACTGGCGGTGCTGGTGGGCGATTACATTCTGGCAAAAGGCCTGCTGCTGCAATTGGAACACAAAAAATACAATTTCCTTCACCTGATTTCACGGGCTGTGCAGGACATGAGCGAGGGCGAAATTCTGCAGGTGAAAAAAAGCCGCAAACTCGACATCGATGAGGAAACCTATTTTGAGATTATTCGAAAAAAAACCGCATCGCTTATTGCCACCAGCATGGCCATTGGTGCAGCATCTGTTACTGAAGATCCTGAAATTCCGGAGAAAATGTATCGCATTGGTCAGGATGCCGGTATTGCTTTTCAAATTAAAGACGACATTTTTGATTACCAGGAAAAGGGAATTATTGGCAAACCAACCGGTAACGACATCAAAGAAAAGAAAATTACACTTCCGCTTTTGTATGTGCTGAATAATGCCAAATCGGGCGAAAGAAGACGTATTCTGCGGCTCATTAAAAAAAAGAATAAAAACAGGGAGGTGGTGGAAGAATTGATTCAACTTGTAACCGAAAAAGGCGGAATTGAATATGCCGCCGAAAAAATGAACGAATTTAAAAACATGGCGGTGGAAGCACTGATGGAATTTCCTGAAAGCGAAGCGCGTACTTCACTTATTGAACTGATGAATTACATCACCACACGGAAAAAATAGCGGCCCCTCCCTAACCCTCCCCAAGGGGAGGTAAAAACAAACGCTTCAAAATCAATTTTTTATGTCTTTTGTTTGATAAAAATGAGTAATTCCCGGGGATGACAATTGAAACTTTTAAAAAAACATTAATCGGTTAGTTTTTGATTGTTTTGGTGCCGTTCGCTGTCGCGATTGGTTTTTTTCTCCAGGTTTTTCAGGAAAGCCTCGCTTAAATCTACTCCGGTTTGGTTGGCCAGGCAAATAAGCACCCAAAGCACATCGGCCATTTCGTCCGCCAAATCGTATTTTTCATCCGATTTTTTAAAGGACTGATCGCCATATTTTCGTGCCATAATACGGGCCAGTTCGCCCACTTCTTCGGTTAAAATGGCCATGTTGGTGAGTTCGCTGAAGTAACGTACGCCAATGGTTTTAATCCACTGGTCAACCATTTGCTGGGCTTTGGAAAGTGTAATCTCGTTATTCATAATTTAAAAGTCCCTTTGTTTCGAATCAATAATAATGGTCACCGGCCCGTCGTTCACCAGCGAAACGTCCATCATGGCGCCGAAAATTCCGGTTCCCACTTTTTTACCCAGCACCGCTTCGGTTTTTGCAATGAATTTCTCGTACACCGGTACGGCAAAATCGGGTTTCGAGGCGCGTATGTACGAAGGACGGTTTCCTTTTTTGGTATTGGCATGTAAGGTAAACTGGCTCACCACAATCATATCGCCGCCTGCATCCTGCACCGAGCGGTTCATCACCCCGTTTTCGTCGTTAAAAATGCGCAACTGCACTATTTTTTTGGCCAGCCAGTCAATATCTTCTTCCGTGTCGGCATCTTCAATGCCTAATAAAACAAGCAATCCTTTCCCAATAGAAGAAACGGTTTTTTCGTCAACCGTAACTTTTGCCTCCGAAACTTTTTGAACTACCACCCTCATTTTACACCAATTTTCTGCTAAAATATAAATTAATGCAATGCATGAACCTTTCCTGAAAACTTTTGTTTATCTTTCAAATAAAAAATTAAAACAAAAGGTCAACCAATTTTTATCTGTTATGAAATTAAGTTTATTAAGAATGCTTCCGCTCGTTATATTTATGAGCTGTGCATTGCAGCGGGGGATGGAAACGGAAACCATTGTCATCCGCACTTCACCTGAAAATGCAGTTCGGGAGCTTGAAATCGAATTTCAAAAAGGGAAGGCGTTTAATCATCCGTCGTTTGCCGTTTGGACCGAAGACCTTGAAGGGAATTACATTGAAACTTTATATGTTACCGGTTATGTTGCCAAAGGCCGTTTCGGGTTTGGTGAAATTGAGCCGGGAAAATGGAAAAACGAACCGGGAGCTGCCCGCCGGCCGGCTACCTTGCCCTACTGGGCTCACAAACGCAACATACAGGCGCCCGACGGTTTATTTATTCCTTCACCTGAAACCGAAGTGCCCGATGCGCTTACATCTGCTACCCCGCGAAGTAATTTCAGACTGGAAACAGCTACAAGCTACTCACAAGGAAAAAAATTCAGCGTGCTGCTTGAAATTAACCAGGCCTGGGATGCCAACGAGTTCTGGACCAACAACAAATTTGAAGGCGACATAAATTACTTCGGTTCGCTGCAGCCGGCGCTTGTTTACGCCGTTACTGTTGACCCAACCGATTCGACAACGGAATACCACCTGAATCCCATCGGGCACAGTCACCCCACCGGAGCAAACGGAGTGCTCTTTACCGATTTGACAACCCTGAGCACTGCCAAAGAGATTGCCCATAAAATAATTGTACGATTGAAATAATTCATAATCCCAATTCATAAAAAAGAAAACCATGAGAATCATTCATATTATCTTGCTCATATTTATACTGCCAGTCATCGCTTTTGCCCAAAATGCATCCCTGAAAGGTCGCATAGTGGATGCGGTGAGCAATGAACCGCTGCCTTTTGTGAACGTAATTGTTTCGGGAACCACCATTGGAACGATTACCGATATGGACGGGAATTTTGTACTCACCGCCCTCACTCCCGGTTTCGTGCGCGTGGAAGCATCCTTTGTGGGTTACCGCAGGGCTGTTTCTTCGGAAGTGGAGGTGAGTTCTGCCCGTGTGAATTCTGTTGAAATACAGATGGAAGAGCAGCGGGAACAGATTGAAGAAGTAACCGTTACGGCGTCGCCATTTCGCAAAACCGAAGAAAGTCCGGTGTCGTTACGCAGCATTGGCATTGGCGAAATTGAAAAAAGCCCCGGCGCCAACCGCGATATTTCCAAGGTAATTCAGTCCTTCCCGGGAGTTCAGTCAACACCGGCTTACCGCAATGATGTTATCATTCGCGGCGGTGGGCCGTCCGAAAGCCGCTTTTACCTCGATGGGGTGGAAGTACCGTTTATCAACCATTTTGCCACACAGGGCGCTTCGGGCGGACCGGTTGGAATCATCAATGCCGATTTTCTACGCGAAGTGAATTATTATTCCGGGGCTTTCCCGGCCAACCGCGGAAATGCGTTGAGCGGTGTGTTCGAGTTTAATCAGATTGACGGGAACAGTGAAAAGCTCAAATTCCAGGGAACGCTGGGCGCTTCGGAAGTGGCCGCTACACTCGACGGACCCATCGGGGAGAAAACCACGTTTGTGTTTTCCGCACGCCGCTCTTACCTGCAATTTCTGTTCAGTGTGCTCGAGCTGCCCTTTCTGCCCAATTTTACCGACTTCCAGTTTAAAGTGCGCTCGCGCATCGACAAAAAAAATGAACTGACTTTTATTGGACTGGGAGCGGTGGATGTGTTCGACCTGAATTTGGGAATTGAAGAACCGGATGAACAACAAAGTTTTATTTTAAGCAGCATTCCGGTAAATGAACAATGGAATTATACGCTGGGAGCTGTTTACAAGCATTTCCGCGACAATAGCTTTCAAACCGTGGTTTTGAGTCGAAGTAACCTGAATAACGGGGTTTACAAATATTTTGAAAACGACGACAGCTCCGAAGAAAACAAAATTCTGGATTATATTTCCGAAGAGATTGAAAATAAACTGCGGCTGGAAAATTCAAGCCGTTTTGACGGATACAGGCTGAACTTCGGGGCCAATCTCGATTTGGTTACCTACACCAATTCCACACAACAGCGGCGTTTCTATGGAGACGGTATTGTAAATGTGGACTATAATACCTCGCTGAACCTGGTGAAATGGGGATTGTTTGCACAGGCCAGTAAAAGCATTTTTAACGAACGATTGTCGCTCTCGCTGGGCATCAGGGCCGATGCCAACAATTATTCGCCGAGCATGAACAACCTGCTGGAACAATTGTCTCCGCGGTTTTCGGCATCGTACAGCTTAACGCCCCAGTGGAGCCTTAACTTTAACACCGGCCGGTATTACCAGTTGCCGCCTTACACCTCGCTGGGATTTCAGCAAAACGATATTCTGGTGAACAAGGAGAACAACCTGAAATACATTTCGTCTGACCACCTGATTGGCGGGTTGGAATACCGGCCGAGACAGACTGTGCTTTTTACCGTGGAAGGATTTTGGAAAGGATACCAGGATTACCCGTTTTCGGTAAAAGACCAGATAAGCCTTGCCAACAAGGGTGCAGATTTTGGCGTGTTGGGCGATGAGGAAGTGGTTTCCGAATCGGAAGGACGCGCGTATGGCGCTGAATTTCAGGCACGGGTGAATGCCACCAGCGGTTTTAACCTGAATTTGTCATACACCTGGGTGCGCAGCGAATTTCTGAATGGTTCCAATGAATACATTCCAACAGGTTGGGATTCCAAACACTTGCTGAATGTAACCTCTACCACCGAACTGAAAAACGACTGGCGTGTGGGCGGCAGGTGGCGCTTTGTGGGCGGTTTGCCTTATACGCCATACGATTTGGAGCGTAGTTCGCTGGTAGAAGCATGGAATCTGTCGGGAAGCCCGTATTTCGATTTTGCGCGGCTAAATTCCGAACGCTTTTCGGCTTTTCATCAGTTGGATGTGCGGGTAGATAAAACGTTTTACCTTGATAAAATCACCATGAAATTTTACATCGATATTCAAAACCTGTACAATTTTCAGGCGGAACAACAGGATATTATCGTGAGGGAAACTGATGAGGCCGGTAATTTTATTCTGACAGAAAACGGGGCTCGCTATCAGTTGCGCAGGGTTACCAACACTTCGGGAACAGTGTTGCCAACAATTGGAATTATTTTGGAGTTTTAATTTAGGTATGCTCTGCATTCAATTAAATAATAATGACCCATACTTTTGCCTGGCAGCCGAAGAGTATTTGATGAAAAATTTTTCGGAAGATATTTTTATGCTTTGGCAAAGCGAAAATACAGTGGTTGTGGGCAAACACCAAAATGCTATGGCTGAAATCAATTACCCGTTTGTGCACCGGAACAACATTACTCTTGCGCGGCGCATTTCGGGTGGTGGAACGGTTTTTCACGATGCGGGGAATGTCAATTTTTCCTACATCAAAAATGTAAACAGTCCGGCAGAAATCAGTTTTAAACTGTTTACCCAACCAATTGTGGAAGCGCTGGCCAGGCTTAAAATCACAGCAACCACTTCGGGCCGGAATGATTTACTGGTGGAGGGCAAAAAGATTTCGGGAAATGCCGAACATGTTTTCAAAAACCGGGTGTTGCACCATGGAACGTTGCTTTTCAATTCAAATTTGGAAACACTGGGACAGTCTATAAAAGTTATTCCCGGCAAATACCACGGAAAAGCGGTGCAGTCGAACCGTAGTGTGGTTACCAACATTTTACCTTTTCTGAAAAACCAATGGACAGCAGATGATTTCAGTTCTTTTTTACTGGATGTTCAACTTGAAAATACGGATAATTCAGTTTACGAACTGAACGAAAAAGATAACCAGGCCATTCAAAAAATGGTGGATGAAAAATTTAAAACCTGGGATTGGAATTACGGGTATTCACCTAAATACACTTTCAAAAATGAATTCATTACAGAAGGTAAAAAGCTGAAAGTGGAATTACAGGTGGAAAAAGGGCGGATTACGCAATCTGATTGTTCCGGTGATTTATTCTCTGTTCTGAAAATTAAAACCCTGAATGAATCGCTAATTGGAGAACGACATTTTTATGTAGATATCCGGCAAAGTTTGGAGGAAATTCTTCCTGAAGTTTCTGACGAACTTGTGTTTGGATTTTTTTAAACACTTGTTCTTTGCGATGATGTGCTAAAAATTCCACGTTTCATGACTCTTTATTTTTTGCCGTTGCGCTTTAGCCAACGGTTTACAAAGATCCATCGAAAGTCGGGCTTTAGCCACATCAGTGATAATGATGTGGCTAAAGCCTTTTTTGCTCTTCAATCTTATTTCTATACCCGTTGGCTGAAGCACAACGGCAATAACCAGGCATTTCAATAAAAATTTTCTTTTTTTTCGTGGAATTTGCCGTACACTTCTCTGCGAATCAAATATTTTTTTAAATTAGTAGCCAATAAATTAATAGTGATTCTCAAAAAATAATATTAATCCTAAATCCAAGAACCATAAAAGCTTTCATTTTCATATTATGTGGATTTTTATATTTTGGTTCGATTGAATCTTATTCCCGGCAAACAAAAATTGACTCACTCCTTTTAGTTTTGCAAACATCAAAATCAGACACAAACAAGATAAATCTTTTATATCACCTGTCCGATGCATACGATGACACTGAAAAGCCTGACAAAGCAATAAAGTATGCGTTAATGGGATTGAAGTTGGCAAATGATATTTCATACAACAAAGGAATTAGTGTTTGTCTGAACGCACTGGGACTTGCCTACTATAAAACCGGAAAATTTGATTCTGCCTTGCATTATTTTGAAAAACGATATGAAATTGTTACGGAAATAAATGATTCAGTTGGAATTGCAGCAGCTAACGACAATATGGGGATTATTTATGTCCATTTAGGGAAGCATGATAAAGCTCTTGAATTAAGGACCAAAGCAAACAATATCTATACAGTTTTAAATATGATGGGACATCTCGCCTCAGGATATACATGGATCGGTAACATTTATAAAGAACAAGGTGAATATAATAAAGCACTGGAGAATTATTTTAATGCCCTAAAAATTTATGAAGACGAAAATGATGAGCAAAATATAAGCTACCCCTTGTTAAATATTAGCAGTATTTACAGGTTTATGAAACAATACGACCTGGCAAAACAATATGCTTTTAAGGCGAAGGAAGTATTTATTAAAACCAAAAATAAGAATGGTGCCGGGGCATCACTTTATAGAATTGCAATAATAACATCGGAGGAAAAGGACTATTCTAAAACTATTAGTTACTTATTCGATGCGAAAAAGTTATTTGAAGAAACTCAGAATACATACTTTCTTACACTCGTCAATCAGTTTCTTGGAACTTGTTATTTAAAAACCGGGAATAATGATATCGCTTTTGATTACTTTGAAAAATCTCTTGAATCGGCACAGCAAATAGGAGATATGAATTTAATTTCCACATCGTTTCAGAATATCGGGACCGAATATTTTGCAAAGGGAGATTATTTAAAAGCCCTGGAATTTATGCGAAAAGCCGAAAAAGTTTTGTTGGATATTAATGATAAATACTCGTTAATGAAAATTTGTCAGAATTTCATTGAGATTTACAGTCTTTTAAACCAACCTGACAGCGTTTCGAAGTATTTCCAATATTACCAGCAATATTCCGATTCAATTTACAATGAAAAAGCAACCACAGTAATTGCCGAAATGCAAACCAAATACGAAACTGAAAAAAAGGAAAAAGAACTTGAACTTTCGGCAATAAAAATAAGGCAACAAAAATCGCAACTGGTTATTCTGTCCGTATTTTTGATTGTATTACTTGTAAACGGTATTATTTTTTATCTTTTACAAAGAAGAAATAATAGAAAAAATTTGCTTCTCGTAAAATCGAAGCTTGAAAATAAGCAGTTTCAGGAATCTGAAACGAAGAAAAGAATCCGAAATTCAGTTTCAGATAATACAGCAAAAGAAATCCTGAAAAAGTTAACACATGAATTAGAGCATAAAAAATGTTACCTGGAGCCTGATTTGAATATTAACACGCTTGCTCAACAAATTGGTACCAACCGCGAGTATCTTTCACAAATTATCCATAAAACATTTGAAAAAAATTTCAATGAATTTGTAAACTCATACAGGATAAATGAAGCCATTGGAATATTGAAAAAAGTGGTTGCCGGTGAGTATAGATATTGGAACTTGGAAAAGATAGCAAGAAAATCAGGGTTTAATAGTTCTTCCACTTTCTACACTGCATTTAATTTGGAGACGAATATGAGCCCGGGAGCATTTAAGAAAGCGCTCAAAGAAATGTAATTTTTTTTCCGGATTGGTCAATCTGTTGATCTGTTTTTGTCGATTATGATTTAAATAAAAGCTGTTTACTTACTTTTGAAAGGATTGAAAAAGCAACCAGACTAAATCAGAAATTTAAATTATATCTGATATGTTTATCTCAACGGAAAATAGATTCAGCGAAAAATCAAAGGGAAGCGAATTTTCTCAACACATTCAATACGAATTGCGGGATAAACTAATGATTGCCCTGGAAACCGAAAAATGTTACCTCGATGTTGATCTAACCATCAATTCGCTGGCAAAAAGAATCCATTCGAACAGGGAATACCTCTCACGGACAATCCATTATTTTTTTGAAAAAAGTTACACCGACCTGATTAACGAATACCGGGTAAAAGAAGCAACCCGGTTATTGGTAAATATTTCAAACGGAACCCAAACAAAGCTAAATATGTTGGAAGTTGCCCATGCATCCGGTTTTAAAAGTACCTCTACTTTTAATCCGGCTTTTAAGAAGGTTATGGGAGTTACGCCTTCAGAATATAAGAAACGAATGCAATTAACAAAACAATGAAAATCCAACGAATTATTTATTTATCATGAGAAATACAATTTTACTATTAGTACTTGTTTTTACTTGTATTCATAATATTTCCATTGGGCAAACATATACGCTGAGTTGGCCTTCTTATTCTTGGGACAATTGTACATACAATGTTCCAACAACAACGTATTTTGATGATTATTCCACAAATCTAACTTTACCCTTTACATTTAATTTTTTTGGTAATAACTATAACTCGTGTTATGTATCAACAAATGGATTAATGACTTTTGGGAGCGCTTCAACGGCCTATGCAAATGTCTGTATTCCAAGCACAAGCTCCCCAAACAATTTTATTGCAGGGTATTGGGATGATTATAATTTTAATTTGGCTTGTGCTCCTACTTATTGGAGATATGGAACCTTTGGCTCAACTCCTAATCGAAGATTTGTGGTTTGTTGGAATGCTTTTATTAGATCCTTAAATCATGGTGGCACTTGTGGGCAATATGTTTATTTTGAAATAAAATTATTTGAATCTACAAATGTTATTGAAGTGCATATACAACCAACCCAGAGCTCAGTTGGCGTTACTTCTTCTGTAGGAATCGAAAACTCAACAGGAACTATTGGATATTCTGCTCAAACTTGTGATTCGTATCAGAGCACTTATAATGCATTTAGGTGGACACCGAATGCAGCCCCAACTCTAACGGTAACATCGCCCAACGGGGGAGAGAGCTGGGAAATTGGGTCGACACATAATATTACGTGGTCATCGACCAACCTGTCAGGGAATGTAAAAGTTGAAATCAACGGGAATTACCCTTCCGGCCCATGGGAGACATTGTATTCAAGTATTCCCAATGACGGGTCTGAGCAATGGACAGTTACCGGAGTTGCGGGGACAGCCAAACGTATCAGGGTAACTTCTGTAAGTTATCCCAGTGTCAGCGATATGTCGAACAGCAATTTTACAATGACTGATACATCTTCCATCTCTCAAATTCAATGGTCAGGTTATATATGGAATGTAAGAAATGGAACAGGAAATCCGGGTTCAAATAATTGGGCAGCAACTTCTTCAAACATTTGGGTCGATGGTCAAGGAAATCTTCACTTAAAAATCATGAAAGTTGGAGATAAATGGTATTGTTCCGAAATTTCATCAGTTGAGTCTTTTGGATATGGAGAGTATACTTTTCAAACCAGTAGCAGAATTGATCAATTAGATAAAAATATTGTTTTAGGATTGTTTACATATAAATATCTTGGACTTTCGAATACACCACAAGAAAAAGAGATAGATATTGAATTTTCAAAATGGAACAATGAAATTTTACCCAATAACAGTCTATATGTATTCCAATATAGAAATGGCGGAAATGAATCAAATCCAAATTTAATATCGCCTCACAGGTTCAAAACTGAACTTAGTGGAGAGTATGCCACACATAAATTCATCTGGGACCAAGGAAGAATTGATTTCCAGAGTTATAATGGGCACTATGATTATTCACCGGGTTCTGAATACATAATAGGAGAGAAAACGTACATTGATGAAAGGGTACCCTTGGGAGGCGATTCAAAAGTTATTTTAAATTTCTGGTTATATAAATCACTAACTCCATCTGATCTTCAAGAAGCAGAAGTGATAATTAAATCATTTACTTTCAAAAAAGTTGCCAATGCAGGAAGTTTATCCGTAAATCTTCAAAATATAGGGAATACATCTGTTCCTTTTCCTGGTTCCAATGGCAAATTCCTCCTCTATAATTCAGAATACATTTATCAAAATAAATACGTAAAAACCAATTCATCAGGAACAGGTACTTTTTCTGATTTGCCTTACGGGGATTATATTATTGAGGCATATCATAATCCGACTGGAGAAAATTCAACCATTTTTGGTGAGGAATTTTGGGGGTCAAAAAAAGTAAAATACAGTGCTGATTCTAAAACAGAAACATTAGTACGTGACATGCCATATTTTTCAGGATACAAAGTTATTAATACAAAAACAGGGCAGGATGTTACCGGAGGAAGTGTGGCAGCAGGTACTGAATTAAGGATTGAAGTTAAAGCTTTGAATCCGAACATCACTAGTCAGAAAATTAAAGCAAGATTGGTTATTGACAGGGATAAGCTTTTTTCGGCAGGATATGATTTTGATAAACTTTCAGAGGAAAACTCAATTAGCTCAAAAACAGGAAATATTGATGGTAACAAAACAATTAACAGTTTCATTTTTACACCCAATCTATCAGGTGATTATTATTCATCTATTGGAATTCAGACTAATACAAGAGAAACAGCTTTTTCTAATA
Organism: Mariniphaga sp.; assembly: GCA_019429205.1. Taxonomy (GTDB): domain Bacteria; phylum Bacteroidota; class Bacteroidia; order Bacteroidales; family Prolixibacteraceae; genus Mariniphaga. Next base: position 19,377 of record JAHYIT010000054.1, read on the forward strand.
CGGATGGAACCAAATGGGATAAATTTATTTCAGTGACAGCCGCCGCACCAACCGGAAATTTAACTGTTTCGGTTAAAAACGTTCCTGAAGGAAAATCTTCTCTGCCCGGAAGTAACGGGATAGTTGAATTGTTTAATAGCAAAAATGAACAAATAGAGACAAAACCAACCGATACAAATGGGGTTGTTACATTTTCAAATATTGCATCCGGAGAAGGATATTATTTTAAAGTATATAATAAAATACCATCAAATCTGCAAGAAGAATATTGGGGTACTCAATGGGATATTGTTATTAAAGCAAATTCGACAGCTGGCAACACCTTTACAAGAAATCAACCTTATGGTGGAGATATCAGAGTGTTTAACGGTACAACAGATGTAACCGGACAGACAATTGAACCGGGAACTAATTTGAAAATTAAATATACGATTACCAATCCATCTTCATCCTCAATCAAAGCAAGGGGAACGATATATTTGGATGAATCTAAATCAGCCCCCTGGGAAAATCCGTCAATTTCTGGTGCATTACAAACGATTCAACCCAAAGGGAAAATAACTCAGGAATTCACTTACACTGCGCAAAAAGGGGGGACCTATTATGCTTACGGATTGGTAAACATTGAAGAAGATGGTTCAACTTTATATACAGATAATACAGTTTGGGGAGATAATCCAATAATAAGAATAACAATCCCAAAAAATAGTGTTAATCTTTTGGATGCTTTCGTAAATATGGCAAATAATAGGAAAGATGAAAATGGCAATTTTATTAAGCCACTTGATGAACTTTATAAAGAGAATAAAAAAGTATTTTATTTTTCCGAGGGATAATTTACCTTTCCGACTTTGCCCCCTATTACTTTAGGTATCAACGTTTTTATTGATTTGGCTGATGTATATTCATATACGATGTTTAAAAAAGGTATCGACAAAGCAGTATCAAAGGAAGGGGAGGCAGGTTGGGTTACTGTTTGGATAAATGGTAAAGTCGGCTCAGCAATCGGCTATGGTGCACATTCAGGAATTACGGCTCCTGTTACCATTACAAATAATGAATGGGATCCAACAATGAGATTAAAATTTGAAGGATTAGAATTAAAAACTCCATTCTACAATATTTCTGCAATTGAAAGTGATGGGGTTAATTGGGGAGAAGTAAAAAAGACAAATGCTGTTGATTTAAAGGTATCAGCATTTGAATTAGGATTTAATATTTCCAGATTTGAAATAAACATAGATAGACTCAATGAAATATTCAACAGTGCATATAATTCATCTCTTTCCGATGGTATTTTGACGTCAAATTCAACTAATTCATTCTTTTCAAGAATTATAGACTTGGATAATTTAAAATTAGTGCCAAATAAAACTTTAAAGGAATATGATGAATCCAAAAAAAGAGTTTTTCGCCCATTTTCAAGTAATGACAATAATATTGTTGGAGTAGAAGGAGTAATCAATTTCTTAAATGGAGGTATAGATAAAAATGACGACAGTGTAAAAGATAATGTTTACCCTGTTATTCCTAATGTTTATGGTTTAACACATTTTGATAATGAAGCAGTATTGACTTTTCAAAACACTAGTGAAGATGAAACTGCTGATTTTTATATCAAAGTTGTGAATGTCCCCTATGGATGGATTATTGATTCTCAGGATAAAAAAGAATATACGTTATTTCCTGAAAAGCAAGATTACACATTTGCTTCTTTTGGTGCGCCAAAATCTCTGTGGAATACTTTTCATTCAACTAAATGGACAATAGGATGTATTGATGCAATTAATGCTTCCGATGATGCAGAATTGACATTTGAATTGTGGCATAATAAAAGTGGATTTGATAAATTGCTTCAAACGAAAAAATTAACTGTACACAAACAAAAGGCTGACGGAAATACTCCTCCAACTATTTCTGTATTAAGGGCAATAGCTAAAAATGAAAACCCAACCAAGAATATTGAAATCTCGTGGATGGTTTCAAACCCCAATGATGATGCAACCATTGCAATTGCTATTGATTTTGACAAACTTAGTGATAAGCCTTGGGAAGCTTCTGGTATTCATAGATGGATTGCAACAGGGATAAAAGAAACCTCAAGCATTAATACATTCAATTGGGATATTACAGGAGTACCGACCGGAACATATAGTTTATGGGCTGTAATCTATGATGGAAAAAATCAACCTCAATATATTAAATCGAATGATGAAATTTCAATATCTAGTTTATTTGACACTGAAAAGCCCTTTGTAAAAATTAATGCTAATAATATTGAATGGTTAAGCTTTAATAAAAATTTTGATATTGACTTTTTTGATAACATTGGTTTAAATGATGTTTTTTATCAGCTCATCCCGAAAGACTTGAATAAAAATGCAGAAGTCTCAAATTATTCTTTATCCGAAAAATTTTCAAAATTGCTTTTAAACGAGTCAAACTGGAATTTTTTAACAAGTAACGGAACATCAATCTTGCCAGAATCACAGTTCAGTTTAAAAGTTAGCTTAACCGAAGACTGGAAAATAAACAATTCCGATTGGGAAAAAATGGTTAACAATTCACAAATTGGAGAGACTTTCTATCTCTTTTTAAAGGCTACTGATGATGCAGGCAATACCTTTATTTCGAACGATGAATCTGAAGCAATTGAAATAAGGATTGACATCAAAAAACCAAATATTTCTTTTACGAGTCCAACAGATGGTCAACGAATTAATTCAAGAAATGTAAGTATTAAGTGGATTTCTGATGATATTTTTGATGGTGTTGAATTAAGTGGAGTTGACAGTATTTATATTGCATTGGAAAATCCTGCTGACTTTCAAAAACTAAAAGCAGATGCAACAAGTTATACTTTTAACAATCTGAGTGATGGTATTCATAAGGTATATTTGAAAGCAAAAGACAAAGCAGGTAATTTTTCCGATTTAAAAATTGTTCAGTTCTCTGTTAATTCAGATATCCCTTTACCTGTTGTTGAAATCACAAACGTATCAGGAATTACCATGACTAAATTTCATGTATTCGGAAGTATCAAGGAAGATTACAACACAGAAATAACTTCGAAAGGATTTTGCTGGAGCATAACGCCAAATCCAACAATGATGCTAAGTACGAAAACAGAAGAAGGAGCAGGAAATGAAATATTTATAAATACAATTTCAGATTTATCTCCCGGAATGACATATTATTTAAGGTGTTATGCCACAAATTGTGCAGGAACGGCATACAGCGAAGAAATTAAAATCACAACAAACAGTTCTCCGTTGAAACCGTCTATTAATACAATCAATATTTCTGAAATTGAAATAACCTCCGCTGTATCAGGTGGTTATATAATTTCAGATGGCGAAGCTGATATTATTGCAAAAGGCGTTTGTTGGAGCACAAATCCCAATCCAACTGTAAATGATTCAAAAACAACAGATGGAGGTGGTTCAAATTCTTATTCGAGTAAAATTACCGGGCTTAACTATGAAACTACTTATTATGTAAGAGCATACGCCACAAATAGTACTGGAACAAGCTATGGTGAAAATATAAGTTTTACAACTAAGCCTAAAGAAAATGCCGGCATATTAACTGATTATGATGGTAATGAATATAGTACTATTACAATTGGTAATCAAATCTGGATGGGACAAAACCTAAAAACCACCAAATATAATGATGGCACACCAATTCCTTTGGTTACAGATGGAACGGAATGGAGTTCTTTAACATCGCCGGCTTTTTGTTGGTATAACAATGATATGAACTATAAAAACCCTTATGGCGCCTTATACAACTGGTATGCTGTACAAACAAATAAGCTTTGTCCTTCGGGATGGCATGTACCCAGTTCAGAAGAATGGAATATTCTAACTACTTATTTGGGTGGCGATGATATTAGTAAAGATACCTCTGCGGGCAAATTAAAAGAATCAGGCACGTCACATTGGTTTTCACCTAACTTTGGTGCTACAAATGAAACAGGTTTTGCTGCTCTTCCTGGAAGTTTTCGATGGAATGATGGTAGTTTTTTCCAAGGTATTGGTAGTTATGGAATTTGGTGGACTGCATCTGATTTTAATACAGGTACGGGCGTTGATGCCGAAGCAAGAAGTATGTATTATGATGGAATAAATGTAACCCTAAATAGTGGTAACATGGGAAATGGTATGTCAGTTCGTTGTATATGTGATAATATGGTAAGTAACGAGGTCATCATTGTTAATAAAACAATTAAGGTTTATCCAAATCCTACCTCAGGCATTATTACCATTGAAGGATTACCTGAAAATGAAAGGGCTCAAATTGCCATTTACGATACAAATAGCAGATTGATCAAAAAACATGTTTCACATTCATCAATCACTGAAATAGATATCAGCGATGTAGTTCCCGGAACTTATTTATTGGTCATAAATAATCAGTTTGAAAAAACAGTAAAAATAATTAAAGAATAGATATTTATAGGAACCAGATACTATTCAAAAAACGGGGCGTAACCGAAAAGCCAAAAGAGTAGGAAAACAATTCAATTTTTAGATTATGAAAAAAACAACTTTAATCGGATTCTTTCTTCTAATATTCGTTTTTATTTCTTGTTCAAAAGATGATGATTTTACTGACCCGGAAAATTTACCGGGGACGGAATGGAAATCATTTGATGTAGATTTCCCGGAAGAAGAAGAGTACTACATTTTTAAGTTTACTTCCAAAACGGTAATAGAACTTTGGGTTAAAGAAAAGGACGGTGTTCTTTATAAAGAATGGACCGGAATTTATACAATAAATGGAAAAACTATTACTATTGATTTTGGGGATGGGGATATTATTTCAGGTGTAATTGAAGGGAATAAAATGAATTTTGCTTTTGATGGTGAAATTATTGTTTTCACTAAACAGTGAGTTCTTTGCTTATTAAAATGGAGACCAGAAACCATTCTAAACGGGGCGGAACCGAAAAGCCAAATGAGTAGGGAAGATTAAAAAAACCGAATAAAAATGAGAACTATTTTTATTGTGGGTTTAATTCTGATGTTGTCAATGGCTGCAGTTGGACAGTCCAATGACAAAATAATTAAGATTAAAGGTGATACATTAAATGCAACCATTCAATGTGTAACCGAAACTACTGTCATGTTTATTTATCTAAACGAAAATGCAATACAAAGCATCAACAAAAAAAATGTGTTGCGGCTTATATATGCAAGCGGGAGAATTGAAGATATTTCAACCCCAATATTAGTTCAAGGAGAAGATGATTATGAAAAAGTTGTATTAACAACTAATCCAAGTGATGTTGAAGGTTTGGCAAATTTGGGAGAGGTAAAAGGAATTGGCAAAACTTTATATGGAAGTGAAAAGCAGATGCGACCAAAAGCTGAAAAAGAAGTTAAGATTCAAGCAGCCCAAAAGAAAGCCTTTATTGTTTTTGTAAATTCACAAAATATAAGTCAGGGTACTACTGGCTCAAAACTGATTATTACCGGTACAGCATACGGTTATTGATTTTTAGATAATTACCACAAAGGCACAGAAACATAAAGAACTCAACCTTTGCGTCTCTGTGTCATTGCGGTGAAAAATTATTTCGGCAGGGGATAACCTTCCAATTCTTTCAGGTTTTTGGCAATTTCCGATTCCGGATATTCAAAATCATTCAGTTGGCCTGTAAGGTATTTTTCATATCCCACAAGGTCCATTAATCCGTGGCCACTGAAGTTGAAAAGGATAACTTTTTCCTTTCCTTCTTCTTTTGCTTTTTTGGCTTCGCGAATGGTCGCAGCAATGGCATGGGTGGTTTCGGGTGCAGGAATAATTCCTTCGGTTTTGGAGAAAAGCAATCCGGCCTCAAAACATTCGCTTTGGTGAATGGCCTGCGCCTCCATCAATCCGTCGCGTAATGCAGCACTCACCAATGGCGCCATTCCGTGGTAACGTAATCCACCCGCA
>JAHYIT010000055.1 GCA_019429205.1 Mariniphaga sp.
GCGGGACTGTGGTTTCCGCCCAAACGGTGTTGCCCCCGGCCGAGGCTTCAATTTTATAGGTTTTGCCGGGAGTAATCTGAAACGGTAAATGATAAGCGCTGCTGTCTTTCCAGGTGAATTCACCGGCAAATTCACCGTCCTCAAAAAGTTGTATCCGGGCTTCTTTTTCGTGTTCAAAAGATTGTTCACCCTGGATGGGTTTCGACCAGGAAAAATGCACAATCAGTGTATCTTTTGCTGCGTCCAGAATTCCGTTTAAAACCGGTTGCCGTTCCCTGTTGGTTTCGGTGAGTGCCACATCGCGGATGCAACCTGAAAATGCGGCCAGGAAAAAAATGAGTGCGAATGTCCAGATAAACGGCTTCATTTCATTTTTTATGTTTACTTAAATCTATATATCGGAACCTGAATTTTCAACTGCAAATACTTGTTGCGGTGCGTACTCACAAACGGAATAGTTAGGTCGTAAACCGTTCGCTGGTATTTCAAACCATAGGTATATTCCAGCAGAATATCCACTCCGCGCAAATCAATTCCGGCTCCGAGTTTCAGATTGAATGTGGTTTTATTGATATCCACATCAGTATTCAGGGCCCGGGCAGCCTCAAAAGCAGGATAAGCAAACAGTTTCGGGGTGAAAAAATATTTGATGCCGCCCGAAACAGCAAGGTGGTTAAACGACGTATTGTTAAAGTCCCCGTAAACAGGTTGCTCACCGCCCTGGCCACCAGGCCCCAACGGATTTTTCTGTAAAAACACATCACCGGAAAGGTTGTAATAATTCAGCTCCACCACCTGGTGAATTTTGGGTTTCCAGTGGTCTTCGAAAAAAACTCCGGCAGACCAGCCCCAGCCGTTATCCATCCGGTTGTTTAAGCTGGAACCCAAATGTTGCGCTTCGGGGTAAAAACGGATGCCCCCGCCGGTAAGGCCGATTTCGGTGATGCGCTGGGCATGCAGGTTATATGAAACAAAGAATAAAAACAACAAAAAAGCTGGATTCTGTATTTTTCCCATCTTTCACGATTTAAACTGATTCTTAAGTGAAACTCATTTTTTACTGAACTTGTATATAGGGATTTGAACTTTCAACTGCAAATAATTGTTGCGGTGGTTAACACCGAATGGATTTGAATACTCGAAAAATGAAAGTTGATAATTTAATCCGTAAACATATTCAAGCAATATATCCACTGCCTTCAGGTCAACTCCAAATCCAAATTTTGCATAATAGTTGGTTTTGTTTAAATGCCTGTTTTTTATATAAACGCTGCTGCCCCAATCTTTGGCATAATACATTACCGACCACAGGTCAGTTTTTCTGTTTAATGACTTACTTATTTCAAAACCCGGATACACAAACAATTTGTTATTCAGATAAAACTTTACACCTGCTGAGGCAGAGAGATAACTGAATGTAGCATTGTGAAAAGTACCGGAAACTGGTTCCCCGCTATTTCCGGTTTTAGGGTCAAAAAACCTGTGCTCAAGGAAATAGTCACTTGAAAAATTACTGTAGGTTAATTCCAAAACCGGATTGATTTTGGGTTTCCAGTGCTTTTTAAAAAAAAATCCGGCCGACCAGCCAAATCCGTTATTAGCCTGGTTATTTAAACTTTGGCTGAAAAATTCTGTTTCCGGGTAAAATCGTGCAAATCCACCTGTAATACCTGCTTCTATATTAGGCTGGGCATTCGCTGAGCAGGAAAAGATTATCAATGCAAAAAATGCGATTGTTTTAAAAATTGTTTTCATCTCATTTTTTTTAATTGAAGGGCTGCTGCCCGGAGTTTTTATTACCTGTAAAAATATTTCTTTTTAGAACATAAGATAAATCTGAGCTTTGAAAAATTGTTAAAATCAATAATTTAGAATGGATTCATATTAGGTTAAGCAGAGAATGCTTCTGGGAAATGAAAAACAACAACTTAAATTAAAATGGATTCCATTTTCCTTAACTTTTTTTCACCTTCTGGTTTCATCAGAATTTTCTAACTTGCAAATTCATTTGAAAGGAGTGTAATGGATAAACTGCAGTGGACAAAAGAAGTTTTTGGACCTAAACTGGAAATCAGGCACGGCGAGGAGCTTATCGGGAGCATCCGGTGGGAAAACATGGTGAGTTCCAGGGCACAGGCCATGATTAACGGGAAGCTGTTTGTCCTGAACCGCGAGTTTTTCCTGTCGAAACTGGAGATTTACGATGCCAACGACCAGTCGCTGCTGGGCATGGTCATGATTAACCTGTTTAACCCCCGCAGCGATGTGGTTATCAACGGCAAACGGTTCGAGCTGGAAATCCAGAACTTCTGGCAGTCGCGCTGGTCGTGGAAGTTCAACGGCGCAGAAATGATTACCTACACTTCCAACGAATTTCTTTCCAAAGACAAAGGCGAAATCGAACTGTACACCGCAGTAAACGACGAGGTGGAAATCCTGATTCTGCTTGGATTGTTTGTACGCAACCAGTTTATTTTGTTTATGCTTCTGATTTTGATTATCATAATTTTGATAGTCGTTTAAAAGAAAAGGCTGCCCTACGACAGCCTTTTAAACCTAAACCAACTAAACCTAATAAACCATAAACCTGCCAGAAAAGCAGGCCTGATGATTATCTTCAATATTTTTTATTCGTTTTATATTTTTGAACGCTTACCGGTGAGCAAAGATAAAAATATTTTTTTCCTGTAGCAGAACGGTCAACTATTTCTTTCGTCTGCCTCTTCCAAAACTTTCTGCACCGAACCGTGCAGCAAAAGCAGCCTGCGGGCTTGTTCTTCCGGGTAGCCCAGTTCGTCCATAATCATGCGTGTGCCGCGTTCCACCAGCTTTTTGTTGGTTAACTGCATGTTCACCATTTTATTGCCTTTTATCCTGCCCATCTGAATCATCAGCGTGGTGGTAATCATGTTCAGGATAAGTTTTTGGGCGGTCCCCGACTTCATGCGGGTGCTGCCGGTAACAAACTCTGGCCCCACAATGGCTTCGATGGGGATGTCCACGTTTTGTGCCAGCGCAGATTCCGGATTGCTGGTGATGCACCCAGTTAAAATGCCATGTTCGCGGGCATTTTTTACGGCGCCAATCACAAACGGCGTTCGGCCCGAGGCGGCAATGCCAACCACCGTGTCCAATTCGTTTATATTAAATTTTTGAAGTTCCAGCCACGACAGGTTTTCATCGTCTTCGGCCGATTCCACTGCTTTGCGTATGGCCTGGTCGCCGCCGGCAATGAGTCCAATGACCAAATCGTAACCCACGCCGAAAGTTGGCGGAATTTCGGAGGCATCCAATATCCCTAAACGCCCGCTGGTGCCGGCGCCTACGTAAAACAGCCGTCCGCCTTTTTTTACCCGAGGAACAATTTCCGAAACCAGCTTTTCAATTTGCGGAATGGTTTTTTCCACTGCCGGCAACACCTTTTTGTCTTCGTTGTGAATGCCTTCCAGCAATTCGTGGATGCTCATTTTTTCGAGGTTGTCGTATGACGAACTCGATTCAGTTATGCTACTCATGGTAATCATTTTGCAGGTGAAACTTCATTAGTTTTAACAACGGTTCCTTCAAAATAATTCCCGGAACCAGATTCCGCTTCAAAAGTACGTTTTTTAACTGTTCCTGAAAAAAGAAGGCTACAGAACCCACAAAACAAAGGGGTCGATTTTGGTAACCGGAATATTGAGCCACATTGCGCACAATAAACGATTCGAACGCATTTTCCACCAGGTTTTTGCAATATTCGTTTTGAATGTTTTCGCTTAAAAAAGGCACAAACCCAGCCAGAAACTGGTTGGGTTTTTCCTGCCGGTAAATGCGGTTTAAAAATTCGGCATATTCCAGCGGATATTTTTGCTGAAACAGGTGCTGCAATTCCGTTGGCATTGTTTTTTTGAGGTAATCGCCCACCAGTTGCCGGCCCAAAACCGCGCCGCTACCTTCGTCGCCAAGGATAAATCCCAGCGGCGGAACATGGGCGATAATTGTTTTGCCATCGTACAGGCATGAGTTGGAGCCCGTTCCCAAAATGCAGGCAATGCCGCTCTTGTTGCCCAGCGTGGCGTGAGCTGCCGCCAGCAAATCGCTGTGCACTTCTTTTTCTGCTTCCGGGAAAAACACATCAAGCGCTTTTTGTATCACCGATGCTTTTTCTTCGTTCACGACGCCGGCGCCATAAAAAAACACGCGGTCAACTTTACCGGACAGATTGGCAAGCGGGGTTTCTTCCCATTCGGTTACTATGTTTTCTGTTGTACGAAAAAACGGATTCACTCCGCCGGTGTTAAACTGTTCCGATTTTTTTCCCTTTTCCGAAAAACACCAGCTTGTTTTGGTGGAACCGCTGTCTGCAATGAGTATCATAGTTGAAAATTTTATCAAAATTAGATATAAAATCAACCAAATAAAATTGCATTGTTATTTTACAAAGCACTTTCAATTGGTTAGTTAAAATTTTCTTCACCAATAAAAACAGCTATTGCAAAATCCAGACAGTTTGTTGTTGCAATAAGTAGAACTTTCTTACACCGGCGCTTTAGCCCGGTGTTTGACTTTATCAGCATATTTAAAGGCTTTAGCATTTAATCCTTTTAAAGGCTGAAGCCGTTTTTTGGTAATTGCCCGTATTCACCGGGCTAAAGCGCCGGTGTAAAATACCTGATTTAACAAAGTTCATAATTCGTTAATGCATATATTTGTACCTGAAATGAAAAAACTGAAAAAAATTCCGGAGTTTAAAAACGAAGATGAGGAGCGGGTATTTTGGACTGAAAATGATTCAACTGAATATTTGGATTGGGAAAAATCTGAAAGAATGGTTTTACCAAATCTGAAACCGTCCAGTAAAACAATTTCTTTACGGTTGCCGGAATACATTCTGGATGAAATTAAAATACTTGCCCGAAAAAGGGATGTGACTTATCAATCGCTGATAAAGGTTTACCTGAAAGAGCGGGTGGACCAGGAGTTGAACCATAGATGATAAATTATGAAGTTGTTTTTTAGTCTGTTATTTATTTTTACCACAAGGTTGTTCGTTTCGGCCCAAACATTTCCGCCAAAATTCGAATTCCGGGCTGTTTGGGTGGCCACGGTAGCGAACATCGACTGGCCCTCGAAACCGGGACTTTCCACTGAACAACAACAGCAGGAGGTGATTGACATTCTGAACATGCACGAAAAACTGGGCATGAATGTCGTCATCTTGCAGGTGCGCCCAACCTCCGACACGTTTTATCCTTCGAAACTGGAGCCGTGGTCGCGCTACCTTACCGGAACGCCGGGACAAGCGCCCGAACCGTTTTACGACCCGCTGCAATTCTGGATTGAAGAATGCCACAAGCGCGGAATGGAACTGCATGCCTGGCTCAATCCGTACCGGGTGGCGCTGAACCACCAGCAACCGCTTGCCGGAAACCACATTGCGTTTCAGCACCCCGAGTGGATTCTGAAATACGGCAACAGCCTCTATTTCGACCCCGGACTGCCGCAAACACGCGAATTTGCCGCGCAGGTGGTTAAAGACATTGTTTCTCGTTACGATGTGGATGCCATTCATTTCGACGATTATTTTTACCCGTATCCGTTGCAGGAAGATTTTCCCGACACGGCTTCATTTGCCTTTTACAACCGTGGATTTTTCCCGGAAGACAAGGCCGACTGGCGCCGCGAAAATGTGGACATCATCATAAAAATGCTGAACGACACCATTAAGTCAGTAAAACCCTGGGTGAAATTTGGAATCAGTCCGTTTGGCGTTTGGCGAAATATAGCCGACGACCCGCGTGGTTCCGACTCGCGAGCCGGCGCAACCAATTACGACCATTTGTATGCCAACATCATCAAATGGCAGGAAAACGGCTGGATTGACTATACACTTCCGCAGCTTTACTGGCAGATTGGCCACCCGCTGGCCGACTTTGAAAAGCTGGCCCACTGGTGGAAGTTGCATACTTATGACCGCGGAATGTACATCGGCCACGGCGTTTATAAAAGCGACCCGGCTTCGGAAGTAAAAGAATGGACACAGCCCGGCGAACTGCCAAAACAAATACGAATGCTGCGCGAAATCACCGGAATTGACGGTTCGGCTTTTTACAGCAGCAAACATTTTAAACGCGATTTAATGGGTTTCCAGGACAGCCTCAAGCTGGATTTGTACCGCTACCGGGCGCTTGTGCCACCGATGCCCTGGCTCGACCATCAGCCGCCGCAGCCCGTGACCAAATTCAAACAAAGAGGACGAACGGTAAAATGGAAAGTCATGGAAACAGCGTTTGAACTGGATAAACCCTATAGATTTATTCTGTATTTGAATGAGGAAGGTGTAAAACTGAATCCTGAAAATCCGGAATTCATTCATGTTATTCTGGATAAGGAGGTGGATAAATTTAAGTTCGAAAGAATAAATCAAAAGCGAAAAAAATACGAAGTGCGCATTTCGGTGCTCGACCGCCTGAACAACGAAAGCTGGCTGAGTCCGCCGGAAATAATCAGGCTTTGATTCATCCCGGAAATATCACCTGCAATCTGAATTTGCTAAAGAAAGTGAGTTTTATTTTTGAACACAGATTTTCATATACAAGTAATACCCTATGGAAGATATTTTTTTTAAAGAGGTAGTACTGGGCAGGAAAGAAAACAAACAAGAGGGTTTGGAAGATATGATAACCGGCCTTCGCAAGCACAATTTCCCGACCGAAGATATTGTAGGGATAGTAAATTCAAAAGGGTACAATGTTTCTTATGGTTATGTCTATAAGCTTTTAAACAGTGAAGGTTTTGCCCGTTTGCCCAGACGGGGCAGGCAGGAAAAGAAAAAACTGTTGCTTCCCAAAATAAAAGCGCCTATAGCCGGGATGTTGGATTTCAGAAATGAAAAATTTCATTCTGCTTCAACAGGCATTTTCGCCTTTTTGCCATTTATTAAAAAATATGGTATAGATAAAGATAAACATGGGTTTTTTGAAAAACCTGCATAATGTGTGGCTTGATCATGGTTTATTGTCCGATACCTGCAACCTGGATTTTACAACAATACCTTACTGGGGGGACGATAACCATTTGGAGAATAACTGGAGCGGGAAAAGAAACAAGGCACTCTCCAGCATGCTGGCTATTCTTGCCCAAGACCCTGATACCGGTATAATAGATTATGGGAACTGTGATGTCCTTCACGAAAATCAATCGGCTGTAGTTTTGGAATATCTGGACTTTTACAAACAGGCACCTGAAGGTAAGCAAAATATTAATTATCTGGTAATGGATCGTCGAAAAGGGTATCTCCGGGCAAATTGAATTCTTTCATCTAAACCGGGTTTCTTCTTCAATGGTCATAAAGGTAGACTTTGACCTGACAATGACAATCCTCGCGCATAACCTATACCGATTATTTGCCTTCGATCCGGAAAGATATTCGGAATTTTCTGACGAAAGGATTTATGAAAAATTCATTGTTAATAATGGTAATATCGGGATTACAGAAAATCAAATAAAAGTTGAATTAAAGAAAAAAAGAGACCTTCCACAGATAATCGAAATGATGAAGAATTATTCAGATGTAAATTACCAATGGTTGGGAAATAGAAAAATAGTTTTCTACCCTTCTTCAACAACCTAATTTAGGGTAGCATGGCATACATGAAAATCTGTGTTTAGTCAGTAATCAACTTGTGGTGATGCATGGTGGTTAAAAAGAACTCAAAGGAAATTTCTGACATCCTGTATTTCTGAGTTTTTTGATGGCATCTTCAAAAGTAATATCTAATGCATTTCCTACCGGGTTTTGACAAAAAGGACAGGCATGAATTTCACCTTTTGAATCGATGTACAAGTACCGGTTTCCGGCTCCCAGGCACCCCACTTGTCGTTGATCGAAACCCGGAAACATTACAATGGGCCAGTTTCTGAATTTATCGTCGCTGTATGATTTCAAATAGAAATTTGTTAGCATTTCAATTTGTTCAGGAGTCAGGGTAACATCTTTTCCAGTAAAACGCCCGACTTTTCTCGCTTCCAAAATTTTTATGAAACCCACATTCCATGCTTTGGCCAGTTCATAATACTTCAGAATATTTTCCTGAGTTGTAAATTCTTTTGTGGCACAAAGAGCCAGAGATAAAATAATTCCTGCACGATGGCAGTTTTGAACTGCTTCCTTTACCCAATAAAAAGATTTTTCATGGTTGCGAAAAGCATTGTGCGCCTTTTCTTCCCAGTGATCTAAACTGATGCTTGCTCCCGTAAGTCCTGCCTTTTTCAGCTCCAATGCCTTTTCCAGTGTCAATCCAAACCCCGATGTGAGCAACCAGCAATCCATATTTGTTTTTGCTTTTTTAATCAGTACCAAAAGATCGTCAAACCTGGCCAGTGGTTCCCCTCCTCCAAACTGAATATGTGTGAGCCCAAGAGTTTTCAATTTTTCCAATATTGTGATCAGTTGGTCTGGTTTTAAATGTTCCTGAGAGCTGAGATTATCCCACTCAAAACAATGCGTACACTTTAACAGACAACGACTGGTAATAGAATAAATAACGGTATTCATCATTATTTTTCGCTCCCTGTTGCCTTCTACTCTTTTCAATTCAGCTTCGAAAAAACGGTTGAATGTACCGGAAGGAAAACCCGGAATCTGGTCTGCAAAGTGATATTTTTGGCCATTATGTACAAACCGGGTAATTTTTGAATATCCCTGAATTTTTGTTCGTTTTTCAGCAAACTTTTTGAGGTTCCGGATTATGGTTAATGGATTATTTTTCGTCTTTAAAGCATGCAGGAAAATGTTGAGAAATAATCTTTTGCTCACCCACGCTGCTTTGTTTCCGTTTATAATTGTGCCGGGTTTTATTCCATCCAATGGTTGATTATTCATTGGAGTTCATTTTCTGTGAAAGAGAAATAAATTCTTCGTACAGTTCCCTTGAATACTGAGCCATTCTTCCCGGGTCACGGAAAGATTTTAGTGTTTTCCAGTCAGCGCGGCCTTCCTGCTCTCTGATAATTTTGTAATACCCTTTGCTGTGCAGAATAACTGTACGACTTTCATCAGTAAACTCAGGTACGGGGAAAGTAATCGTAGCTTCATTTCCAATTTCGGGTTGTGAATAATACTGAAGGTCATTGTCTTTTATGGCATCAACAACATCAAAACCATTTTCATCCATGGCTTCCAATGCCGATACGGTTTTTACTTCCAGCGGAATATTTTCCGTAAAATCCATGGCTGCATAATCCATTTCCCAGAACATCAGCCCCGTTTCGAGTTTAATTTTTACGGTCTCACTTTTTATATCTTTCAGATTAATGGCCAGAATATCATTTTTCATGGCCATTGGTCCGGCAATTTCATAAAAATCCTGCAATTCCCATTCACCCTCATTTTCCAGATAAACCGCCAATGGAAAGCCCTGATTGAACATTAATTCGCGAAGTTTTTCCGATGATTTTTTTTCTTCTCTTTTATCAAATTTATAATACCTCCCGCCAAACATATCGTGGAAACTGGAGAACACATGCTCAACCCACACTGAGTTTTTAGCGCGAATAATTAATTTTCCATTGGTGGCATTTTCGGGTTTGGCAAATGTGAGAACAACTCCGGCAAAATGTTCATCTGAAACGGATATGTCATTAAAAATAAACGCATTTTCATCCTTTTCGCCAATCAGGGATAAAACATCCTGACCATCAAAAGCTTCTGCTTTTTCGGGAAGAACAGGTTCAGCAAAAGTCTGCACCTGGCCGTATTTATCCATTAAAACATTTACATTTTCAGGATGGTCAATCATGGCGAGTTCCAACAGGTTAATGTGCTGAATTTCCTTAACTTCGTTTGTAACTTTCATGAGATACTGCCCTTCAACCGGTTTCAAACCGGGCAATGCCAAATAATCATGCCTTTCCAGGCCTGGCTGTATGGCACCACTGAAAATTTCACCTGCAAAGCGGTACGAATCACCATCATAGGTATAGATAAACGGACACGATTCTTTAAAAATGATAACGATGATTAAAAAAATCACAAATGCCATTGCACCGGCACCCAAAACGCCCAATACCCATGAACCTGTTGTGGTTGCAGTGTCTTTGTCGTAAATATCCACTTTACTGACTGAACTTAAAGGAATGGAAACCATTTGATTTCCAAGATCAGCATATTCATTTGTGTAAATGTGTACCTCGTTTAGCAAATAAGTCTGCCTATTGCTTAATTTTTTATAATACCGGTTGGGCTTGTTGGGTTTGACGTGATAATTGATATAGTTATCACCTGTTTCCCCGATTTCTCCCAACAAAGTGCTATCCCGAATTTCAACATTCGTCAATCGAAATACCTTTTCATTAAAATGAAGATAAAAATTCTTACCCTGACTTTCGAGACTGGAAATTGTTTCAGCAGAAGGATTACTTTTAGCATTCACTTTAAAATAATAGCAACCTTGAGTGAGGTTGAGCGTGGCAGCAGCTAAAAATACTGCAATATACCGGGTCACATTCCATTTCTGAATGGCCTGAAGACTTGGAAATTTTTTCCAGGCTTCTAAAAATCTTTTCTCTTTGGTTTTCATTTTATTCAGGTTTAAAAAATCAATGATGCTTCAATTACGAAAAAACTTGAACGAAATTTTGGATTGGAATATAGCGGAATATCCAATCCTGTGCTAAATTGAAAAAAGTCAACGGGTTGCCATAGAAACTTTGAAGACAACAATATGCCGTTCATTGAGTTATTGGCGTCTTTCGTCACATTATACCATGGTTCCTGGTCTAAATCCCAATACTTTTGGGTAGTATATTTCCCTGTAATCCAGTGCAAACCGCCGGATATCCTGAAGGGACCCGGGTCAAAAATATAGGCATCAATACCTGCACTTCCATTCCAGCGCAGGTATCTCATTAAATTGCTATAATACATTTCATTATCATAATACTCATAAATATGCAGGTTAAAAGGTTCCAGATTCTTTGAAAAGGCAGTATAGATCCCAAGGGTGCCATCTCCCAACAAATATTTATAAGACAATTTAATATTTTTGTAAAAAGTGATAGCAGCAACATCTATACCCAAAGAATTCCGTTTAAACTGTCCTTTTTCCTTTTCCTGAATCACGGATTCCGGCAGAAGTGGTTGAAAAACAGTTTTTGTTCCGTTGGCATAAAGAATACTGTCAATAGCATTTATACTGATAAACCGAACAATTCCTTCTGTATCATCAGGAAAGTTATAGGACCTGCTTTTCCCTGCTGCAGTAAGATTAATAACCTGAATTACTTCGCCATTTTTTTTATAGATTACATCTTGTGCATTGGCCTTCAAAATTGTTCCCAAAAAAGAGACTATTAGAACAAAGCACCAATTTACTCTCATTTTAAAAATGTTAGTTATTAATTTCCGTCCTTTATAAATAAAAAGTTACGGAAAAATTACACACAACAATATACTTTGGATAAAATAAAACTTCTGATCAGGTAATATTTTTTGTTTAATGGGTTGATTTTATACGTTTGCAGGAAAATTTACAAAATGATATTTGCGGTTAATTTTGTCGACACAACCTTTTTACCTATTTTCTGCTTCCGTTCCTGATATTTGGATTACGAATACTCGATGTTACCATAAATTGTTCTGGCACTGGTTGTCAATCGTGAAGGCTTTTTAAAATACTCCAACATTTTTGAAGGTAACATTTCGGACAGCAAAACACAGGGCGCCATAGTCGAGGCATTGAGTGGGCGCACTTCATATTCCAATTGCAAACCTGTTGTAGTGATGGATGCCGGTATTGCCACCGAAGGGAACATAAAAAATGCAAGGATATAAATAAACAATACCTGAATGACCAGCTTTGCAATTGCGCTGGCCAGATAAACTGAATTAATTGGGTTGGTAAAGTTTTGTAACCATAGCGGAAAATATTGAAAATACATGGCTACTGCCCAGTGTGAAAAAAAACGATTGGGGTTCGAATGTGGCTCTCCCGTTTTAAGCAATTGAAATCCAAACGGGTCATCAAATACCGGTTGTATTAATTTATCGGGTAAAACGTGGCCGGCTAAATCTCCCTGTAAGGGCGAATTGTAATACTGAAAAAATGAAAAATGGAAAACGGCCAAACTGTGAAATTGTAAAACGGTTAAACTGGCAAATTGTGAAACTGTGAAATGGATAAGATGTTGAATTGAAGTGTTATCTTCCGAGCCTTGAATTTACTCCCAATCCAAAAAAGAAATAATCGTAACGTCCCATAGCATGAAATCTTTTGGGGCTTTCTTTTCTGTATCCGGCAACTGGTGAAAGTGAAACGGTAAAATTCTCTTTTTTGAACAGAGTTTTTCTTAATCCAAAATTCAACTCCCAAAACACTGAGTTGTAATAAGGGTAAACAGGAAAAGTGGCCACAAATTCAGACTCGTAATAATCAGCTTTTTCCAGTTTTAAATGGTTGCCGGCGGTAAATCCCAGAAACAGCGAGTTGAAAACAGCGCTTTTGCAATTCATTCCGATTTTAACAGGAATGCCCACACTGAAGAATTCAAGTTGCCGCGAATAGTCTGTACGCAAACGATTGGGTATTCCAAAATCATCAACAAATGTATGCCCGTATAATTCCAGCCAATTGTGTTTTCCGGCTTGTGCGTAAATGCCGCCTGCCACCCAAAACTTTTCCGATAATGAGGTAAAATAGAGAACTTCAAGTGTCGGATCAGCTGAAAATTTATACTCACTCAGGCCCCATTTTGCCGGATGCACCAGCGAAAAATTCAATTCAAAACCTTTTTTACTTTCCTGTGCATATAAAGGAGAAACTAAAGTTGTTGCCAGCAAAATTATTCCAAACAAAGTACGCATGACTTTTGGTTTTTTCTTCAAATGTCCTGAAAATTAAATATATAATCAAGGGTTTTTCGAAGAAATCTGAATTTAATTGCATTTTGATGCAAAAAAAAACTACGGCAAACTTTTATGCAGTGGCTTTTTAACGCCTTAATTACCTTTTCTCAGGTCTTCTTTCTATGGTTTCAATCTTGGGTTTGTAATGGAAATATTTCTTCAGTATAATTTTTTCCTATCGTATTTTAAATATTTTTTTGAACGATTTTGCTGCTAAACTTACATTGCAAAGAAATGCATATCTCCAAACAAATGAGTGATTTAAGTAGCTGAAAGCAAGGGTTAGAATTGCTGATTTACAAGTTCAGGCCTGCTGACTGAATGAGAAAAAAAAGAAAATCCGGCCCTTAGTTTTTGCTGAATATCGAGGCGGGAAAGACATACTATTTTTTAATTTTGCCATACAATAATTAAAACCTGTTGCCATGAACCGTTATCTTTCTTTTTTCCTGTTATTCATTTTCTTAAGTGGAACTGCGAAATCCCAGGAAGTGGAATTTCTTCCTGATGACTGGCAAAATCCTGCTGTATTCGAAAAGGGACAAGTGCCGCCCCGTGCATTTCATATTCCTTTTTCAACCAAGGAAGCAGCATTGATTAAACGGACTGACCGGAATGAAAATTTTCAGTTGCTGAACGGCCAGTGGAAATTCAAATGGGTGGAAACTCCTGAACAGGCTCCGGAAGATTTTTGGAAACCAAAATTCAATACGGAAGAATGGACCGAAATAAAAGTGCCATCCAACTGGCAGATGGAAGGTTACGGCCATCCCAAATTCAGGAACATTGCACTCACATTCGAAAGCGATCCTCCCAACATTCCGGGTTATTACAATCCGACCGGTTGTTACAAGAGAAAATTTGAAGTTCCGGCAGGTTGGAAAAACAAGGAAATCATACTGCGGTTCGAAGGCATAAAATCGGCTGCATACATTTGGGTGAACGGCAAACGGGTGGGCTACAACCAGGGCGGTTTTGAACCGGCAGAATTTAACATTACCCCGTTTGTAAAAAGGGGCGAAAACGATTTGGCGGTTCAGGTTCTGCGGTTTTCCGACGGCTCGTACCTCGAAAACCAGGACATGTGGCGGCTTTCGGGCATTTACCGCGATGTAAAACTGGTGGCTTACTCCAAAACATTTATTCACGATTTTTATGTGGTAACCGATTTGGACCGGAACTACAAAGATGCCACTTTGGTTGTGGAAGCAACAGTGCGAAATACGGAGAAAGACACTTCGGCCTGCTCCCTGGAATTTGATGTTTTTAATGCTGAAAATGAGTCCGTTTTAAGAGACGGCATTCAATCCTTGAACTTCAAAACCGCACCCGATTCCATTGAAAAAATTACACTTTCCACATTAGTTGTCAATCCTGAAAAATGGTCGGCAGAGTTTCCCAATCTTTATACGCTTCTTATTCAGCTTAAAAGTAAGGAAGGCGAGATTCTTGAGGCGTTTACTAAAAAAATCGGATTTCGCGAAGTGGAATACCGGAATCATATTTTTACAGTAAACGGAGTGCCGGTAAAGCTGAATGGTGTAAACAGTCACATGCACCATCCGGATCACGGGCAGGCTGTTCCGCTGGAAACGCTCAGGCAGGATTTGATTTTGATGAAGCAATTCAACATCAATTGTGTACGCACATCGCATTATCCGCCAACGCCCGAATACCTCGATATGGCCGATGAACTGGGCATTTACGTTGTGGATGAGGTGGGCGACGAGGCACATGCCAACATTCATTTATCTGGCAATCGTGCCTGGACAGAAATGTACAAAGACCGCAGCCGCAAACTGGTTTACCGCGATCGCAATCACCCGTCGGTTATCATGTGGAGTGCCGGCAACGAGTCGGGAAGTGGGTTCAACATCAACGAAGTGATTAAAACCGGAAAGGAAATCGATCCCAGCCGACCGGCCTGGATGTACGGCGGAAATAAATTTTACATTCCGTTTGAAGACATTGTAGGCCCGCGGTACTGGTTGCCCAACGACTATTATAATCTGGCAGCCGGAAAAGTGCTCCCGGAAAATGACCGGCGGGCTTCGTTTATGGACGAATACCTGGCCGCCACCGGAAACGGACTGGGCGGTATGGATGAATACTGGCAGTGGATTTGGAAATACCCGCGTTTGACCGGCGGCGCCATTTGGGACTGGATTAGCCCGGGAAGCAAAACACCGCGATGGATTTTGCCCGATTCCTCTGCTTACCAAAATGACGGGCAAATTATGGGACGACCGGTTTTTACAGAAGGGAAAAACGGTCGCGGACTGGAGTTTTCGGGGCACGACGACTGGGTGGAATTTTACCGCGACCCGAGCCTCGATATTACCGGCAACCAGCTTTCCATCGGTTTTTGGGTGAAACCGTTTGAAATTCCGCAGCCAAACACCTTTTTGATGAAGGGAAAATTTCAGTACGGCATTCACATGGAAAATCCGCAAACCCTGGAATTTTTCATATACAGCGAGGGAAAACGAATTTCAGCAAAAGCGCGGGTAAACGAAGATTTCTACGGAAACTGGTGCCACATTGCGGGGATTTACGATGGCCGTAGTTTACAGCTTTTTATTGATGATGAGCGGGTTGCTCAAACCCGGCACAACGGCACAATCAGTTCAACACCCTTTCCATTGTGCATTGGCCGCGAAGCCGATACGCAGGATCAAGGTGAATATTCGGGCCGGATGTCGAAAATGGTGATGGATGAAGTGAAGGTTTTTGACAAAGCGGTTTCGTTGGATGTTCTTAAAAATGAGACGGAGGGCGCAGTTCTGGCACTTGATTTTGAAGCCGACATAAAAGCAAAAGATGAAGACTTTTTTGCCGTGGGCTTAGGCGGCCGTACTTACGGAATTATATGGCCCGATCGAAATATTCAACCCGAAATTCATCAGATTAAAAAATCGGGTCAGCCAGTTAAAATTGCGGCGGTTGATATTAAAAACGGTTTGATTGAAATCACTAACCGCCATCATTTTAAAAACCTGAACGAACTGGATGGAATGTGGGAATTGACGGTGAATGGAGATACCATTCAGCGCGGATTTTTTCAGATTGATTGTGCGCCGGGAGAAATGGTTTTCGATACCATTCCATTCCGGATGCCCAAAATTGACACAGATTCGGAATGTTTGCTCACTGTTGCGTTTTTATTGATGGAAGAAACCAAATGGGCCAAAGCAGGCCATGAAATTGCGTGGGAACAGTTTCGGGTTCCGGCTGAAATTTATGTGGATGAAGTACTTCCGGTAAACGAAAAGGTTTCGGCTCAGGAAAACAACCAATTTGTGGTTGTTACCGGAAAGAATTTCCGTTACACCATGGATAAAAAGACGGGAAAACTCACATCATTGCAGTTTAACGAAATGGAATATCTGGAGAGCGGACCCGAGTTTAACGTTTGGCGGGCACCATTGGCTAACGACATTGATCCCTGGGGAAGCCACCAGTTTACTTTTCGAAATTTTACACCTGGCTTTGGTCGCAGCATCGACAACCAGTTGCGGACTCTGGGTTTGCAAAACCTGAATTCGGAAGTGAATGAAATTAGAATAACGCAAAATTCTGAAAATGAGGTGTCCATCCAACTTGCAGCTTTTTCAAACAGCTCCAACGATCCATCGAAACGTGCTAATGAGTGGATTTTTTCATCGGGTTTTGAACGAAATGAAACCTGGACTTTCAAAGCTGATGGAACCATTGAAATGGAACAGGAAATTATTCCTCATGGTCCGATGCCCGACATGCTGCAAAAAATCGGGTTGCAGTTTCAGTTGCCCAAAGCATTCAGCAATGTGGAATGGTATGGCCGCGGGCCGTTTGAAACCTATCCCGACCGGAAAACCGGCGCAAAGGTTGGGTTGTATAATTCCAATGCAAATGAAATGTACGAACCTTACATTATCCCGCAGGAATACGGCAACCGCACCGACGTGCGCTGGTTGAAAGTGCAGAATAGTGAAGGAAGTGGACTGCACATTAAAGGAGGTGAATTGCTGAATTTCAGTTTGCATAAATATACCACAGACAACCTTGACCGGGCCATGTACACTTTCCAGTTGAAAGAAGCTCCACATACCATTTTGAATGTGGATTACGAGGTTACAGGAGTTGGTGGAACTGCCATCAGGCAACTGCAAAAATACCGGGTGATGCCGGGAGTACGGAAGTACAAGTTGACGATTAAGCCGTTTTGAATCCGAAAGCAATTAATATTTGCAATGAAATGGGGGTGTGGGTGGTTTTCAATACGAAGTTTTATCTGGCTTTTCTTTCCACATTTTGAATAAAGGCAAAGCTTTGTCGCGCAACAGGTTTTTAAAGTCGATTTTTCGTTTATCAATCTCCTTTTCCAGTTCTTCGTAAATAAAATGGTCGTCGAATTCAATTTCGGCTGCATCTTCGCGGGTGCAGGCGTAATAAACCTTTTCGGGTCGGGCCCAGTAAATGGCTCCCAGGCACATGGGGCAAGGCTCGCAAGAGGTATAAACCGTGCATCCTTCCAGCTGAAATGAATTCAGGCTGCGGCAGGCATCTCTTATGGCCAGCACTTCGGCATGGGCAGTGGGGTCTTTTTCTGAAATTACGCTGTTATATCCTTCGCCAATAATTTTTCCCTTTTTTACAACCACAGCACCAAACGGTCCGCCTGAACCATTTTCCATACCTTTTTCAGCCAGTTGGATGGCACGAAGCATGAAGCCTTTGTCTTTTTCAGTCATTAAAATTCTTTTATAATCGAGAAAATTTTTGAAATGGTTGAATTCTATTGATGTATTTGAAAATGAGTGTTAAACAGTAGCATTTAAATAAGTTGTTTTTCCTGCAACAACACATCCATCTCCTGCTGAATATTTTTTGCTGCTTCGCCCGCTTTTTTTGCAAAATCAATGCTGTTTGATGCATAGATGATTCCGCGTGATGAGTTTACCAAAAGTCCACACTGGCTGTTCATGCCGTTTTGGGCCACTTCCTGCAAACTGCCTCCCTGTGCGCCCACACCAGGAACCAGCAAAAAATGGTCGGGTACAATTTGCCGGATTTCTTTCAGCTTTTCGGCTTTGGTGGCGCCCACCACGTACATCATATTTTCGGCAGTTCCCCAGTTTTGGGAGGTTTTCAGCACGGTTTCAAAAAGCTGATCGCCCGTTTCCCCATCTTTTAAATATTGAAAATCGGCAGCGCCTTTGTTGGAAGTGAGCGCCAGAAGAATTACCCATTTTTCAGGATAACTCATAAACGGTTTTACCGAATCTTCGCCCATGTATGGCGCCACAGTAACGGCATCAAAATCGAGTTTTTCGAAAAAGGTACGGGCATATAAATTCGAGGTATTTCCGATGTCGCCGCGTTTGGCATCTGCAATCAGGAAAATATCAGGATGTTTTTCGCGAACGTAATGCACTGTTTTTTCGAGGCTCTGCCAACCTTGCCACCCAAGACTTTCGTAAAATGCCAGGTTGGGTTTGTATGCCACCGCAAATTCTGCGGTTGAATCAATGATTTCCTTGTTGAAAAAAAACACCGGGTCGGAAGTATCCAGCAGGTGCTTTGGTATTTTTAAGATATCGGTATCAAGTCCTACACAAAGAAAGCTGCGTTTATTCAGGATTTGCTGGAAGAGTTGTTCGCAATTCATTTTAATGAAATTTAATTCAAAGATTCAATTCTGTCCGAAAAGACATTTATTAGTTTATTACTTTCCAGCTCCTCCAGAATGGCAGGCCATACTTTGTTCAAGAAAGCATGGAATTCTCTCATTTTCATGTTTCCAATTTTTAGGTGAACAACTTTGGGCGGCGGACTTTTGTATAAGATTTTATTTGAAAAATCAGCATCTTTGGTAATGATGACCAGATTATTTTCTTTTGAATATTCCCATATATCTTCATCGGAAGAAATATTGAACAAATCATGAACATGGATAAAATTTTTGTTGTTCCATAATTCAAAATAATAAGGCAGGTTTGCATCAATTATGAATTTATACATCAGGCAACAGGTTTAATGGAATAGCTTCTACCTAACAAAGTTGCTGCGAATTTGAGCGATGCCTGAATGTCTTCCTGTTCAAGAGAAGGGTATTGTTTTAAAATATCTTCGGGGGAGTCGCCTGCCGAAAGAAACTCCAGCAAGGTTTGAACAGTAATTCTTGAACCACGAATGGTTGGTTTGCCATTGCAAATTTTTTCGTCAATTGTTATTCTGTCTGATATATATTCCATCGTATTTTTTCTTCAAAATTAAGGAATCAAATTGGAACTATTTTAGAAATCATATAATTATAATGGACAATGACAGATAATTCCTTCAATTTAAATCTCCGCCTCCTTCAATTTCTGTGCATTTTCCTCAATCATCAGTTTTTCGATGATTTCGTCGATGTCGCCATTGATGATGGCCTGCAGGTTGTACATGGTCAGGTTAATGCGGTGATCGGTCACACGTCCCTGAGGCCAGTTGTAGGTGCGGATTTTTGCCGAACGGTCGCCGGTGGAAACCATGGTTTTCCGTTTCAAAGAAATTTCGTCGATGTACTTCTGGTACTCCATGTTATAAATCCGCGTGCGCAGTTCAATCATTGCTTTGTCCAGGTTTTTTAACTGCGATTTTTGGTCCTGGCATGTTACCACAATACCGGTGGGAATATGCGTTAACCGGATAGCAGAGTAAGTGGTGTTTACCGACTGTCCGCCCGGACCAGAGGAACAGTACGTATCTTTTTTGATGTCGGACTCTTTCAGCTCCACATCGAACTCTTCGGCCTCGGGCAAAACGGCTACGGTGGCTGCCGAGGTGTGCACGCGTCCCTGCGTTTCGGTTTGCGGCACCCGCTGAACCCGGTGCACGCCCGATTCGTATTTCAGAATTCCGTAAACTCCTTCGCCGGTTACATTCGCTACAATTTCCTTGTAACCGCCGGCAGTGCCTTCGTTGATGTTGGTTACTTCCATTCGCCAGCCCTTTTTCTCGCAAAACTTGGAGTACATGCGGAACAAATCGCCGGCAAAAATGCTGGCTTCGTCGCCACCGGTACCGGCCCTGATTTCCAGAATGGCATTTTTGCTGTCTTCGGGATCGGCCGGAACCAGCAACATTTTGATTTTCTGCTCCATTTCCGGAATTTTCTCTTCGGCTATCTCCATCTCCTCGCGGGCCATTTCGCGCAATTCCTCGTCGCTTTCTTCAGCCAGAATTTCTTTTCCCGAATGGATGGTATCCACCATGCTTTTATACTCTTTGAAAACGCCAAGCAATTTCTCCAGGCTTTTGTATTCCTGGTTCAGTCTTACATAGCGTTTCATGTCGGCAATAATAGCCGGATCGGTAATCTGTTGCTGCACCTCTTCAAACCGGTGCCTGATAGATTCGTATTTTTCCAGTAATGCGTATTCTGCCATAATTTTTCTTAATAAACAAATTCTCCCTTGTCTGAGTTTATCGTTAGTTTTTTTCCTTCAAAAGGTTCAACCCTGCCCACAATTTGTGCATCGATGTTGAACGATTTCGAAATGGAAATTATCTCTTCTGCAACCTTCGGGCTGGTATAAATTTCGAACCGGTGGCCCATGTTAAACACTTTGTACATTTCCTGCCAGCTTGTTCCCGATTGTTTCTGAATGATCTCAAACAGCGGCGGAACGGGGAACAAATTGTTTTTTATCACGTGCACATTTTCAACAAAATGAAGCACTTTGGTTTGCGCGCCTCCGGAGCAGTGGATCATCCCGGAAATATCTTTTCTGAACTTTCCGAGCACTTTTTTAATTACTGGTGCATACGTTCTTGTGGGCGACAAAACCAGTTGTCCGGCAGTCACACCGAGATTTTCGATTTCGTCTCTTAGTTTGTATTTTCCGGAATAAACCAAATCTGCCGGCACTTCCGGGTCGAAACTTTCCGGGTATTTTTCAGCCAGATACCTGGCAAAAACATCGTGCCTTGCCGAGGTGAGGCCGTTGCTGCCCATGCCGCCATTGTATTCTTGTTCGTAGGTGGACTGCCCCGATGAGGAAAGTCCCACAATGTCATCACCTGCCGAAATGTTTCCGGCAGAAATAACCTCGTCGCGTTTCATGCGGCAAACCACAGTTGAATCCACTATAATGGTACGTACCAAATCGCCCACGTCGGCTGTTTCTCCGCCGGTTGACCAGGCGCTGATGCTCAAATCGCGCAGGTTTTGCAAAAGCTCTTCGGTTCCGTTGATAATAGCCGCAATCACTTCGCCCGGAATTTTGTTTTTGTTGCGGCCAATGGTTGACGAAACGAGAATATTATCGGTAGCGCCCACGCACAGCAGGTCGTCGATGTTCATAATCAGCGCATCCTGGGCAATGCCTTTCCACACCGAAAGATCACCGGTTTCTTTCCAGTACATGTAAGCCAGCGACGATTTGGTGCCGGCGCCGTCGGCATGCATAATGTTGCACCAGGCCGGATTGCCACCCAAAACATCGGGTACAATCTTACAGAAGGCATTGGGAAACAATCCTTTGCCAATGTTTTTTATGGCATTGTGCACATCTTCCTTCGATGCTGAAACCCCTCTGGAATTGTATCTCGATTCGGTAACCATCCAATTGATTTTAAGGCCACAAAATTAACAAATTTAGGGCATTTTGTAGTGCCTGAAAGAAAGTTTATCAGGAAAGTAAAATTTTAAGGGGCTGAAATCAAATCCCGGATATAGGCAATAACTGCTAATCTTTCCAGTATAAAAACCGCTTAATTTTTTTTGTAGGCGTTTTTTCGAATGGTTTGGGATGCAAAACTACCTGCTGAATCCGGCTGAATTTATTTAATTGGGTATTTACCTTTTTATGGATTTCTTTTAAGATTTCATCTGATTTTTCCTGAATATATTGCTGGGCTTCGGCTTTAAGGTGTTTAAAGTTTTGTTCCACTTCTTCCATGTTCAGGTGAACCATGGCTACCAGTTTTCCTTTTTTCTCTACCACAAGCGATTCGAGGACAAACCGCATTTTGTTAATGACCGATTCAATTTCTTCGGGATAAATATTTTCCCCGCTGGCTCCAACAATCATATTTTTTATTCGACCTTTAATATAGAGGAAATTGTCCTTGTCGTACCAACCCTTATCGCCTGTTTTAAACCATCCGTCTTCGGTGAAAACTTCATTTGTAACTTCAGGAGCTTTGTAATACCCTTTCATCACATTGGGCCCTTTGGCCTGAATTTCTCCTTCTCCGGTTAACAAATCTGCGTCTCCTAAACGAAGTTGTACGCCTTCCATGGCAATTCCGGTGGAGCCAATGCGTACGTTTTTACCTACTGCACCTGCCAATAAAGGCGATGTTTCAGTCAATCCGTAGCCAATGGCATAAGGAAATTTTCCTTCGTAAAGAAACCGTTCTACTGTGACATCGAGTTTAGCGCCGCCAATGCCAAAAAAGCGCAGTTCTCCGCCAAAAGTTTCATAAAGTTTTTTTGCGGCCACCCGGTGCAAAACTTTCCGCATGAGTGGAATGGAATATAAAAACCGGGTAACCGGACTTTTCTGGAATTTAGGTAATATTTTTGACTTGAAAACTTTTTCAATGATTAACGGTACAACCAGCATGATGGTGGGTTTCACCTTTTGCAATGCCGGCAGCAGTACTGATGCAACCGGTGGTTTCCTCATGTAATGTACCGATGCGCCAAATTTTACGGGAAAAAGAAATCCAAGCGTATTTTCAAACGTGTGGGAAAGTGGCAGAACAGATATGAACCGGTCCTCACTGCTGATATCCTGTAATGTGTAACTTTTTTCGGCAGTCCATGTCAGGTTTTTATGTGTAAGCATCACTCCTTTTGAACTGCCTGTGGTGCCTGAAGTATAAATGATAGAGGCAAGATCTTCCTCGTCAACTTCTTCAGGAACAGCCTGAACCTGGGAATCTGAAAGTGAACTTTTTAGTTTCAGCAGTTCTCTGGCTGGCGTACTTTTGGGAATAATCGCAAAATTTTCGACTAAAATAAGGTGATTTAACATCCCGGCGATTTCTTCATCAAGGTTGGTGTAGAGCCCTTCCGAAACAAACATAACCTTTGCTTCTGAGTGTTTAAGGATGGTTTTCACTTCGTTGGTGTGAAAATCGGGTAAAATGGGAACTACCGTTGCGCCCACCCATGAAATGGCAAAAAAAGCCTTGCCCCAGTTCGGCATATTGTTGCTTAAAAGAGCAACTTTGTCTCCTTTTTTGATATCAAGTTTTTTGAGCAGAGCGGCAATTTTTGTTACATCGTCTCCCAGTTGCCGGTAGGTGTAGTTTTCTTCTCCTACATAAACCAACGATGTTTTATCCGCAAAACTTTTTACAGATTCCTGAAGCTGGGCAGGGATAGTATATTTTATTTTATTTGTCATCCTGTTGTTTTTGTATTAATTTCCAATTTATTAACAACAAATTACTGGCTAATGTTTAGCCTGCAAAATTAACAAATAACACGCTGTAAATACTTTTTATAGTCTGTTTAAAGTATTTTTAACATCCTATTTCAGTGAAAAATTCAAATATTTTGGTTTAAATGCATTTTATGGTTATGGATAGAGAGCAAAAAAGAATGATTTCTGCAACTGAAGTGTTTGTCAGGAAAGAAATGTTAAAAGATGGTTCGGGGCACGACTGGTGGCATATTTGGAGGGTGTGGAATCTGGCGCTTAAAATTTCGGAATCAGAAAGAGGTAACCGGTTTTTGATTGAAATGGCTGCGCTGCTTCACGATCTCGATGACTGGAAATTAGGCGGTGACGGGAATTTTACCAAAACCAAAAATTGGTTGGAAACCCTGAAAATTTCCTCAAAAACCATTTCCGGGTTAACAGAAATTGTTAGCCAGGTTTCGTTTAAAGGAGCCGGTGTTGAAAATATTCCTTCCACACCGGAAGCGCAAATTGTTCAGGATGCCGACCGGCTTGACGCCATTGGCGCCATTGGCATTGCACGCACTTTTGCTTATGGCGGGAGCAGAGGAAGACCAATTTTTGATCCGGACATCAAACCTGAAAGGCATGATGATTTTGAAGCTTATAAGAGAAGTGCCGGACCGACAATCAATCATTTTTATGAAAAACTGTTGCTGCTCAAATACCGGATGAATACCGAAACAGCCCAAAAAATGGCAGAACGAAGGCACCGGTTTATGGAACGGTTTTTAGATGAATTTTTCAGGGAATGGGATGAAAGGGCAGAGATATAATGTTTCTTTTTTTATAACTTTACATCTAAAACATCATACCAATGAAAATAGACCACATAGCTGTCTGGACTTATGATCTTGAAGGATTGCGGAATTTTTACATGCACTATTTCGATGCTTCGTCCACAGAAATTTATTACAATCATTCCAAAGAATTCCGCTCCTACTTTTTGGTTTTTGATGGCGACTGCCGGCTCGAAATTATGGAAATGCCCAACATTGGGAAATCGAAAAATGACCCGATGAAACATTACACCGGACTGGCACATTTTGCCATTAAAGTGGACAGTAAAACCGAGGTTGACCGGTTGACAGAAACAATCAGAAACGACGGTTTTAAGGTGGTTGGCGAACCCCGCACCACCGGTGACGGATACTATGAAAGTGTTATTCTTGATCCCGACGGGAACCGGGTTGAAATTGTGGCATAAAATTTTCGATTTATGAAAACAACTCGTTGATATCGTTTTTATTCAGTTTTTTCAGGATGCTTTCGTCGGTTTGGATGATGTCTCCGGCGATTTTTTTCTTCTTATTCTGAAGATCAATGATTTTTTCCTCCACGGTATTTCTGCAAATCATGCGGTAGGCAAATACTTTTTTGTCTTGCCCGATTCGGTGGCAACGGTCGATGGCCTGATTTTCAACTGCCGGGTTCCACCAGGGGTCAACCAAATACACATAGTCTGCAGCGGTTAAATTCAGCCCTGTTCCGCCGGCTTTCAAACTGATGAGGAACACCCGCAGGTTTTCGTTTTCCTGGAAATTATTGACCGATTGCTCGCGTTGTTTGCTGCTGCTTTGCCCGTCAAGGTATTCGTATTCGATGTTCATTTTGGCCAGTTCGTCCCGGATTAACCCCAGCATTTTCACAAACTGCGAGAAAACCAGAATTTTGTGTTTGCCTGTTTTGTGAAGAATGTGCTGCATCAGTTCCCTGATTTTTACCGACTGGGTTTCGGCTATTTCATCGGAATTTAAAAGTACAGGTGAGTCGCAAATCTGGCGTAGTCGTGTTAATGCTTCCAGCACCATCATTTTCGATTTTCCTATTCCTTCAGCATCAATTTTATTGAGCACCCGGTTGCGGTATTCATTGCGGTAGGCATCGTAAATGCGGCGTTGTTCGTTTTCCATTTCGCAATACAATATATTTTCGGTTTTTTCGGGCAATTCCGATTCTACCATTT
>JAHYIT010000056.1 GCA_019429205.1 Mariniphaga sp.
AAAATTTCGATTTTTCTTTCAAATTTATTAAAGTTTACACGAAAAAGCAATAAAAAATAAATTTTTTTTGAAAGCAATTGTTTTATTTTCAATTATTTAATCTTAATGGAAATGATTGTATCCACGCTTGCATTAACCTTATTTACTTTAACCAGAATTCTTGAAAATAAGGTGAATAAGGTAGAGGTTTTGTGGGTGTTTTGCCCGGCTACTAAGGTTTAGATGTACGAAAAATAAGGTTTTCCAAAATACTATAATCCGTAACTCAGAATTCATAACCTGGAATCTGGAACGTTGAACCTGAAACTTTGAACTTTAAACTATCTTCCGTTGTCTGCCAGCAACTAAAAGTGTATTTTTGCGTTTTCTTAAAAAGCAGAAAAAAATGAGCAGAAAAAAGAGCTGGGGAATTGTATTGTCGATTATAGTTGTTCTGAATATTGGAATTGTAGCATTGTTAATAACCGGGTCAACAGCCGATGGCGAATCGGAAATTGCAATGGGGGAAACGCCAGCCATTTTTAAGGCAGTTGAAATTCCTGATTCGGTGCTTTTTGCCGGCGAGTATGTTCCGCTTTGGCGGTTCGATGTACGCGAAGCCCTCGACCGCGAATTGCTGGTGAATTCCTATTTTCATTCGCAAACTATCCGCTACATAAAAATGGCGCCACGCTATTTTTCCATCATTGAGCCCATCCTGAAAGAAAAAGGAGTGCCAGATGACTTTAAATATCTTGCAGTGGCCGAAAGCGGCTTCAATCCGCGTGCTGTTTCACCGGCCCGTGCTGTGGGGTTGTGGCAGTTTTTGGAAGGTACCGGGCGCGATTACAAACTGGAAATTAACAGCGAGGTGGACGAGCGCTATCATGTTGAAAAATCGACGTATGCGGCCTGCGATTACCTGCTCGATTCGTATGAAAAATACGGTTCATGGGCAGTGGTGGCGGCTGCATTTAATGCAGGAAACCGCGGGGTGGAAAGGCAAATTCTAAGGCAAAAAAATGCTTCGTATTACGACCTTCTTTTTGGAGAAGAAACCAGCCGGTATGTTTTCCGGATTATTGCGCTGAAACTGATAATGGAAAATCCTGAAAAATACAATCTTTTTGTTTCTGAAGACGAAAAATACCCGGTTATTCAGACCCGCGAAGTGGCTATAACCGGGAAAGTGGAAGATTTTGCAGATTTTGCTTTGGAACATGGAATCAATTACAAGTTGTTCAAAGATTTTAATCCCTGGTTGCGCGATAATTTCTTAACCAATTCTGCAGGAAAAAAATATACGCTGAAAATTCCGGTGATTGAATATCAGGAGCAAAGTTAACCAGGCAGGACAGAATTTAACGGAAAAGGAAAATGCTGGAAACGAAATATGCGGATGAACTCATCCTGGATGAGGAGGTGGATTCCGAAGAAAAGATAGTGGTTCACGGGGCGCGTGTGCACAACCTGCGCAACATCGACGTGGTAATTCCCCGCAACAAACTCACCGTAATTACCGGGCTAAGCGGCAGTGGAAAATCGTCGCTGGCGTTCGATACCATTTATGCAGAGGGGCAGCGCCGGTACATCGAAACCTTTTCTGCTTATGCACGCTCTTTTTTAGGAAACCTTGAACGGCCCGATGTGGATAAAATTACCGGTCTCAGTCCGGTTATTTCCATTGAACAAAAAGTAACCACACGCAACCCGCGGTCAACAGTTGGCACAGTTACCGAAATTTACGACTTCCTCCGTTTGTTGTACGCCCGTGCCGCCGAAGCATTTTCATACAACACCGGCGAAAAAATGGTGAAATACACCGAAGAAAAAATACTTCAGCTCATTAAAACTGACTTTGCCGGAAAACGAATCTACATTCTGGCGCCGGTGGTAAAAGGAAGGAAAGGACACTACCGCGAACTGTTTGAACAAATCCGTCGAAAAGGTTTCCTTCAAGCCAGGGTTGACGGCGAAATCTCCGAAATAAAACACAACCACCGGGTTGATCGCTACAAAAACCATTTCATTGAAATTGTCATCGATAAACTTGTGGTGGATGAAGCCGGCAGCAAGCGCCTGAAAGAAAGTGTGCAAACAGCCATAAAACACGGGCACGGAATTTTAATGATTCTCGACCACGAAACAAATCAGGCCAAATATTACAGCCGCCTGCTGATGTGCCCAACTACAGGTATTTCATACAGTGAACCGGCGCCGCACAATTTTTCATTCAACTCGCCGCAGGGGGCCTGCCCTAAATGCAACGGACTGGGAAGAGTTACTGAAATCGATATTGATAAAATTGTTCCCGATAAAAACAAAAGCATTGCAAAAGGTGGAATTGCGCCGCTGGGATCATACCGCAACTCGTTAATTTTCTGGCAGATTGAAGCACTGGGCGAAAAGTTTGGATTTACGCTAAAAACGCCCGTCAAAAACATTCCGGAAGATGGCCTGGAAGCCGTTTTATTCGGAACAAACGAACGGATTCAATTAAAAAATACACCGCTTGGCTCCAGCATGAATTACATGATGAGCTATGACGGTGTGGTGAAATACATCGACAGCCAACGCGAGGACAATCCCGCGAAACGGGCACAAAAATGGGCCAGCCAGTTTGTGAAGACCACGATTTGTCCCGATTGCAGCGGTCAGCGGTTGAAAAAGGAGTCGCTCCATTTTAAAATCGATGGCAAAAATATTTCGGAGCTGGCCCAACTGGATTTGAACGAACTGGGGGAGTGGTTTAATGGTCTTGAAGACCGAATGACTGAGCGGCAGCGTTTAATCGGAACCGAAGTGATTAAAGAAATTCGAGACCGGTTGGGATTTATGCTGGGTGTTGGCCTCAATTACCTTGCCCTCGACCGTACTGCTCAAAGCCTGTCGGGTGGTGAATCCCAACGCATCAGGCTGGCCACGCAAATTGGTTCGCAACTGGTAAATGTGCTGTACATTCTCGACGAACCCAGCATCGGGCTGCATCACCGCGATAACCTGAAACTGATTCATGCCCTGGAGCAACTGCGCGACAGCGGAAACTCGGTGATTGTGGTGGAGCACGATAAAGACACCATGCTGCATGCCGACTGGCTCATCGACATGGGACCGTTTGCCGGACGCCACGGAGGAGAGGTGGTGGCCATCGGTCCGCCGGAAGAAGTGTTGAAAGCGAATACACTGACTTCAGACTATTTGAATAATCGCAGAAAAATTGAAATTCCTTCAACGCGCAGAAAAGGTTCAGGGAATTTTCTCAAAGTAAAGGGCTGTACCGGAAATAATCTGAAAAATGTAACTCTTGAAATACCGCTGGGCATGTTCATTTGCGTGACCGGTGTTTCGGGCAGTGGAAAATCTTCACTTATAAATGCCACGCTGCAACCCATTTTAAGCCAGCATTTTTACAATTCGGTTGAAGACCCGCTGCCGTATAAATCGATGGCAGGACTGGAGTTTGTGGACAAAGTTATCCGGGTGGACCAGTCGCCCATTGGCCGCACGCCGCGGTCGAATCCGGTGACTTATACAGGCGTGTTTTCCGACATTCGCAACCTGTTCACACAACTTCCCGAAGCAAAAATCAGAGGATACAAACCGGGCCGGTTTTCGTTTAATGTGAAAGGTGGCCGGTGCGAAGAATGCCAGGGCGGCGGCATGAAACTTATCGAAATGAATTTTCTGCCCGATGTGTATGTGCATTGCGACAAATGCAACGGCAAACGTTACAACCGCGAAACACTGGAAGTGCGCTTCAAGGGAAAATCCATCAGCGATGTGCTGGAAATGACCATCAACCAGGGGGTGGAGTTTTTTGAAAATATTCCTTCCATTGCAATCAAATTAAAAACGTTGCAGGAGGTTGGT
This sequence comes from Mariniphaga sp., assembly GCA_019429205.1. Taxonomy (GTDB): domain Bacteria; phylum Bacteroidota; class Bacteroidia; order Bacteroidales; family Prolixibacteraceae; genus Mariniphaga. The sequence goes on from JAHYIT010000056.1 coordinate 3,850, forward strand.
TTGGGCTATATTACGCTTGGGCAGTCGTCCACAACCCTTTCCGGTGGTGAATCACAGCGGGTGAAACTGGCCACCGAACTGGCCAAACGCGATACAGGGAAAACACTGTACATTCTGGATGAACCAACCACCGGCCTTCATTTCGAAGATATCCGCGTTTTGCTCGATGTGCTGAACAAACTGGTTGACCGGGGAAATACTGTAATAGTGATAGAACACAACATGGATGTCATAAAAGTAGCCGATCATATTATTGATTTGGGGCCGGAAGGAGGGAAAAACGGCGGTGAAATTCTTTGTACCGGAACACCCGAAAAAATTGCCGGGGTGAAAAAATCTTACACCGCAAAGTTTCTTAAAGAAGAACTGGCCAATTTTTAAATCAGAATTTGGAAAAGGGTATAAAAGAAAAGGGCGGCTCAACAGCCACCCTTTATTAATGTTAACCCCCAAACACACAAGCAATACAGGACGTATTGCCTTACAAATGTAAAACTAATATTAAACTTTCCAAAATTCTTTATAAAAAAAATACTTTGAGAATAACTTTTATTTTGTGATTTTAGGATTATTTGTTGGTTTTGAAATCTTCCATCAATCCTTCAAACAGCCAGTTTGCCAGTGCCTGTCGGTTGCTTGGTATTATAAATCGTTGCTGATCACGCCGGTGGTTGATGTTTCCCAATTCAATGTAGATAGCTACCGGAAAGGTATTCCTGACTACATATAAATTTCTGTCTGAAACAGTTCCCTTGTATCCTCTTCCGGGCTGGTGCTGATCATATTTTCGCTGAAAAGTATTTTTTAAAATGTTTGCAGCTTTTTTTCCCGAGTTGCTTCTCTTGTCGTGATAGAAAAACACATCAATGTTTTCGCCATGGCTTCTTGAATCCACATGAATGGCAACCATACGCTGAAAGCTTCCGCGGTGTTTCTGGTATAAATTATTAACGGCATCGGTGCGTTGGCGCAGCCGTCGCATCTGATTCAGTGGGATTTTCAGGTTCGGATAACAAACCTCGTCTTTATCGGGTTTCAGATAGCTTTCATCACGAATTCCGTCGTTTGGGTCAATGGTAATCATATAAACGATTGCTCCATGTTGAATAAGATTTCGGGCCAGCCTGAGCGTGACATCGTAGGCGTATTCATCCTCGCATAACTGCCATTCCCCGTATGTTCCCACCGCTCCGGGATCGGGCCCTCCATGGCCGGCAACCAGGTGGTAAACAGCACCTTTTAATTGTTCATCAATAATTTCAACATCGGAATACTTTTTACCGAAAATTTCAAAACGGCGGGTAGTTCCTGTTGATTTGAATGAAGTTTCTGCTGTTTTTACCGGAAGTTTGTATTTTCTTCCTGCAAAAAGCGAATTGCCCGGTCCAAGCCGGTCTTTGTTCAGCTCAACAAATGCTTCCATGTATTGTGCTACAGGTAATCCGTTTCGGGTAAGCAAACGGTAGATTCCATCCCCTTTTTCGGCTACAACTTCTGTATGTTGCGCTTTTAGTGGAAAGGAATTAATAATACCTGCCAAAAAAAATGTTAAAAAAATTATGGTATATTTTTTTATATGTAGTTTTGGCCCAAACATATTTCTTTTTTTATCTGTTTTTTAATGAACAACAAACTTGAGGCTAAAATAACGGTTACTTTTAATAAATGCTTTCCATAATGCAACGAACTTTCAGCTATATATTGTTGATAACTTGGTTTTTTCTGTTCTTGACTTGTAAAAGTCAGTATGTTATATCAACAACAGAAAACAGGAATCTGGTTGTGTCCGATTCGGTTACACAGCCTGACAGCCGGCTTGTTTCTCTTTACTTACCCTATAAGAATAAATTGGAAAAAGATATGTCCCGAATTATTGCGGTTTCGGCGGAAGAAATGGTAAAAGACAGGCCGGAAAGTAATCTCACTAATTTTTTGGCTGATCTGCTTTTGGTTGAAGGAGCCAAAATTGCCTCGGAAATGGAGGAGAATATTCGTCCTTCCATTTCCTATTACAATTACGGGGGAATAAGAACTTTTCTGCCTGAAGGAGAAATTACAATTGGGAAAATATTCGAACTGATGCCATTTGAAAACGAATTGGTTTTTTTAAAACTTTCAGGGGAGCAGGTTCTGGAGTTTTTAAATATTATTGCCGCTAAAGGGGGCGATAGTGTAGGTGGTGCACGGTTTAAAATTGCTGCTGATAAAGCTGTAAATGTTGAAGTTGCTGAAAGTTTTTTAAATGAAAATGAATATTACTGGTTGGTTACGAATGATTATGTTGCCGCTGGTGGCGACGGATTGGACGTATTCACCCGTCGAAAAAATTTTGTAGCGGGCAATATTAAAATACGTGATTTAATAATTGCTCATTTGGAGAAAAAGCATGAAGAGGGTCAGAAAATTTCGGCAAATCCAGACGGGAGGATTTCGTATGAATAGGAGATATTTTCTTAAAAATATAAGCGCAGTAACCACGGGAATTGCATTGGGAACATTGCCATTTCAGTCGTTTGCTGCCGATGATTTTGTTACCATCACAATTCTGCACACCAACGATATTCACTCACATATTGAGCCTTTTGAAGGAACAAACCCGAGATATGCAGGGAAAGGCGGTCTTGCGCGGATTTCGGGTTTGGCAAAAAACATCAGGCAAAAAAATCCAAACACATTGTTGTTTGATGCCGGCGACATATTTCAGGGAACACCTTATTTCAACTATTTTAAAGGTGAACTTATTTTGAAATTAATGTCGGCAGCCGGTTACGATGCCGGGACCATTGGAAACCACGAGTTCGACAATGGTTTGGAAGGTTTGCTGGAACCTTTGTCTCACGCAAAATTCCCGATGATTAATTCCAATTACGATTTTTCTGACACTATTCTTGCTGGAAAATTTCCACGTTGGGAAATATTCCGCAAATCAGGAATTAAAGTTGGCGTTTATGGCTTGGGAGTGGAGCTTGACGGACTTGTTACAAAAAAGCACTTTGGTAATACCGTTTACCTCGATCCGCTAAAAGTGGCCGGTGAAATGGAAAACTTCCTGAAAAATGAAAAAAAATGCGATTTGGTGGTTTGCCTTTCACACCTTGGATTTAGATACAGGGATCCAAAAGTTAGCGACATCATAATTGCTGCTGAGACATCTTTTACTGATTTAATTGTCGGGGGACACACTCATTCTTTTTTGGAAGAGCCGCTTACAATAAAAAATAAAAAAGGAATCCCGGTTGTTGTTAATCAGTCCTGGTGGGGAGGTTTAATGATGGGGCAAATTGATTTTGTTTTTGAAAGGGCCAGGAAAAACAAGGAAACAGTATTCGCCCAAAATATTTGTTAATATGTCACGATTTTCACGTTATATCTTATCTGTGTCAACAGGTGTACTCTTAAGCCTTGCCTGGCTCGGTTTACCTGGTTGGCTGCTTTTTATTGCCTTTTTTCCCCTTTTGTTGCTCGAAAACTTTTTTATTTCAAAAAAATCTGAATTCAGGGGTGTGTCTTTCTGGAGCCATGCATTTCTTGCTTTTTTAATTTGGAATAGCATTTCAACATGGTGGATTGCCTATGCAACCGTGGCTGGTGCTTTAATGGCCATTGTTGCCAATTCGTTTTTGATGTCGCTGGTTTGGTGGCTGGGACACACTGCCCGAAGGCACTTTAAAGCAAATTTAGGTTATCTGGCACTTGCTGTTTTCTGGATTTCATTTGAATATTTTCATTTTCACTGGGATATTGAATGGCCCTGGCTGAACCTTGGAAACGGTTTTGCCAACAATGTGAAAATGATTCAGTGGTACGAATATACCGGAATACTTGGTGGAACGGTTTGGGTGCTGGCTTTGAATATAATTTTATACAATATTTATGCGAATCTTCGCAATTCTGGTTCCCGTCGAAAAATAATGTATTCAACCGGTGGTTTACTGTTGGTAATGTTTGCCCCATGGTTATTTTCAAGGTCGGTGTACAATTCGTATCAGGAAAAAGAGAATCCGTTGCATGTGGTTATCGTCCAGCCAAATATTGATCCATACAACGAAGCGTATGATGTGCCGGCTGAGAACAGAAAACTTCAAAATTTTATCCAACTGGCCGATTCAAAAGTCAACAATAATACCGATTTGGTTATCGGTCCCGAAACGGTTTTTGAACGTTATCCCGATTGGAATGTGGACAGGTTGGAATCCAATTATCAATTCAGACAATTGACAGACTGGATATGGAATCATTCCAATACTGAATTAATTTTTGGTACATCCTCATCCAAAATTTATCCCGATGCCGAAAGTGCCTCATTAACCGCCCGTAATTCAAACGGAATTTATTATGATGTTTATAATTCTGCCGTTTTTGTTAACCGGAATGGCACGGGCGAGGTGTATCATAAATCAATTCTGGTTCCGGGAGTGGAAAAAATGCCATTCAGAAAATATATGGGATTTTTAAAAGATTTTGTGATTGACCTGGGAGGAACAACAGGCAGTTTGGGCAGGCAAGACGAACCTTCGAATTTTATATTAAAAAACAATGTGGAAGTAGCACCCATAATTTGTTACGAATCGGTTTTCGGGGAATACCTGACCCGTTTTGTGAATAAAGGAGCCGGTCTGATTGTGATCATTACCAACGACGGCTGGTGGCGTAATACCCCCGGGTATAAACAACACCTTTCGTTTTCGCGGCTGCGAGCCATTGAAACACGCCGGAGTGTGGCACGGTCGGCCAACACCGGAATTTCATGCTTTATCAATCAGCGGGGAGATATTTCACAGCCAACAGCCTGGTGGCAGGAAGCTGCTATTGAAGGAACTGTAAATCTGAATGATGAGATTACTTTTTATGTGAAGTATGGCGATTTTATTGCCCGTGTGGCCATGTTTATGTCAGTGCTTATGCTTTTGTTTCTTATCGTGAAACGTTTCATAAAAGAATAAAAAAAATCCGCATCAATTCCGTTTGCGTAAAACCCCTGATTAACAGGATTTGAGCGCCCGGTCGGTCAAACGTCCACTGGTCTTGCGACTCACCCCGATTACTCGGGACTACGAGGCCTGTTTTTGCAACCGTTGAGCTAACTCGGTTTAATAAGTTCTGTTGAGTTTACCAACTGCTGAATCGATGCGGATAATATCTTTTTCTTTTCAATGAACTCAAATTGTACAGTCCAAATTTAAGTGGAAAGGTTGGATTTTGCAAATTTTTTTAGCAGTTTAGATTCGATTTAAAAGTAAAACGCTGGAAATGATTGGTTTAATTCTGTTTAAGACTGAAGAAATTTTTACAGTTAAATTTTCATAGATATTCTGAATTGAATTCATTAACAACTTGCTGAAATTCAGTCATTACCTTTTTATTTGATTAATTTTTGGTATCTCAAATGATTGAAACAGAGTGTTGTTTTCTTTTGGAATAATCTTATAATTCAGGGATTTCCTGTAATCGAACAGCTATGAATCTGAATTTCACCTTAAATTTATTATTTTTAGATGCTCGTGGATGATTGAATTAAAAGTTCCGGTATGGAAGGTTGTTCGGTCATTTTTAATAAAAATAATTAGAGTCTTTTTCAGTAAATGAACAGAATACTCATAGAATTTGCACATCCTGCCATTCAGAAGTCGCGGATAAACAGGCAACTGATTGATATGGTAAAAAAACTGGACTATGTTACAGTAAATGATCTGTATGAGAATTACCCTGATTTTTTTATTGATGTTAAAAAAGAACAGCAACTGCTGCTTAACCACGATATTATAATTTGGCATCACCCCTTTTACTGGTACAGTGCCCCTGCCATACTGATAGAATGGATGGACCTTGTTTTGGAACACGGATGGGCTTATGGTGAACATGGCCGGATACTGGAAGGGAAATCGGTACTTTCGGTGATTTCAACAGGCGGGCGAAGGGAAGTTTACAGTAAAGAAGGGCGAAATCAATATACCATGAATGAATTTTTGGTTCCATTTAAACAATCGGCAAACCTTTGCCGGATGGAATATTTACCTCCATTTATTGTTCACGGGGCACATACCATAAAGAATTCTGAAATTGATGCCTATGCTGTTCAGTATAAAAAAGTACTGAATATTCTTGGCCGCGGAGATATTGACAAGATTGAAATGAAAAAGGCAGCGTATTTTAATGATTTAATTGAATAATATGTACAACCAGGATTTTTTTTTTCAGGCTTTAATATACCTGCTGGCAGCAGTGGTTTCGGTGCCGCTGGCAAAAAAGCTGGGAATGGTTTCTGTGTTGGGTTATTTGCTGGCCGGAATTTTAATTGGCCCATTTGTGCTTGGTTTGGTTGGTCAGGAAGCCAGCGATGTAATGCACTTTGCCGAATTCGGTGTGGTTTTAATGCTGTTTGTTATTGGTTTGGAACTCGAACCTTCCTTGCTTTGGAAAATGCGAAAGTCAATTTTTGGGCTCGGAGGCTTGCAGGTTTTATTCACATCGGTGGTAATCGCAGCAGTGGCACTGGTTTTTGGTTTTCAGCTAAACCGTGCAGTTGGAATTGGGCTCATCCTGGCGCTTTCCTCAACAGCAATTGTATTGCAAACTCTTACAGAAAAAGGGCTAATTAGAAACATCGCCGGGAAATCGGCATTTTCGGTTCTGCTTTTTCAGGATATTATGGTAGTGCCAATTCTGGCCATCATTCCCGTTTTGGCAGCTTTTAATGCTCCCGGAAATTTGGCTGATACACAACTGGATAAACTAACAGGAGTGGCAGCCCTGCCGGGTTGGGCCCAGTTGCTGGTTATTATTGCAGCTATTGCAGCAATTATTCTGTTGGGGAAGTTTGTATCCAAACACATATTCAGGTTTATTGCCGAAACTAACCTGCACGAGGTATTTACTGCTATGGCCCTTTTACTGGTTATCGGAATTGCCCTGGCCATGGATGCCATCGGTTTATCTCCTGCTTTGGGCACTTTTATTGCCGGCGTAGTTTTGGCCGACAGCGAATACCGGCATGAACTGGAATCCACCATCGATCCGTTTAAAGGGTTGCTTTTAGGATTGTTTTTTATTTCGGTAGGGGCAAGCATAAATTTTTTACTGTTTATTGAAGATCCGTTTCGAATTGTTGGTTATGTTTTGCTTTTGGTTTTTTTGAAGTTTTTGGTGTTGCTTGTGTTAGGCAGGTTCTTTAAATTGAAAAAAGGTTATGAATTTCTATTTGCTTTTCTACTCGCTCAATCCAGTGAGTTTGCTTTTGTATTGATTTCATTTTCAAGACAAAGTCAGCTTTTCGAAGAAAAAACAGGAGGTTTACTTTTGCTGGTGGTTACCCTTTCCATGGCGTTGTCGCCGCTGTTGTTGCTATTCAACGAAAAAGCAGTGAGCCCAATTCTGGCGCGCTGGCAAAATAAACTCGAATACGATGATGTGGAAGCCCAGGAAAAACCAATTATTCTTGCAGGTTTTGGTCGGTTTGGCCTTGCAGTTGGTAGGTTACTTTTAGCAAATGGGTTCAAAGTAACTATTATCGACAATAATCCTGCAAACGTGGAAGTGTTGCGGAAGTTCGGATTTAAATTGTATTACGGCGATGTAACCCGGCCTCAGGTACTTGAAAATGCTGGTATTGCCAATGCCCGGCTGCTTATTTTAAGTATGGCAGAATACGACAATGCCCTGAAAGTGGCAGAATTTGTGCGAAAAAAATTTCCGGAGGTGAAAATCCTGGCACGGGCCAAAGATATTTACCATGCTTTTGAATTTATCAAGTTAAATGTGAATACAATTCAGCGGGAAATGTTCAACTCTGGCCTTGAACTGGGAACCAAAGCGCTCGAACATTTAGGATTTGCCCGATACGAAGCACATCGCTCCGCTCGGTTTTTCAAACATCACGAAGATGAAGTTTTTATGGAGTTGTACGAACACTGGCTGGAAGATCATTCCCACTTTGTCAAGGAAACACGCCGTTTTTCTGAACAGCTCTCAGAAACCCTGATGGCAGAAAAAAACTTTTCCATTCATGAAGCCGACTGTGCGTGGGATGTGGAATCTGTAAGGGAAGAAGCAAAAGCTTCATTGAAAATCAACGAAAAGAAATAAATTAGAACATTTCTAAATTGAATAAATATCAACAAAACTGTTTTTTTGTCATGTACGGGTTTAATTAAAAGTCTAAATTTGCAACCTGTAAATAGCAAAAATTGTGGCCGGTTCAGTAATAAAACATAAAGGATTTGTAAAAAGGGTTACAGGTAACTCTTTAATTGTGAGTATAGTAAACCAGTCGGCGTGCTCAACGTGCCATGCAAACGGAGCTTGTTCTGTAGCCGACTTTCAGGAAAAAGATATCGAGATTCCGTTTCTGAATCCTAAACTTACTCCCGGAGAAGAAGTTACCGTTTTATTTCGCGAATCGGCTGGATTTACGGCCTTGTTTTACGGCTATATTCTGCCTTTTATTCTTGTAATGTTTACTTTAATTCTCGTTTTTGAAACTACCGGCAACGAGGCTTGGGCAGGGTTAATCTCTTTGGGAATTCTGGGACCATATTATATAACATTATATTTTTTTCGCCATTATTTAAAAAAAGTTTTCAAATTCGAACTGGAAGAAAATTAATTCACTATGAGTATCACCGTTATATATACAGTTGCCACGCTCAGTGTTATCGGGACCTCTGCAGCGGTTATTCTATATTTTGTTGCCCGGAAGTTTAACGTTTACGAAGACCCGCGCATTGACGAGGTGGAGCAGAATTTGCCTGCTGCCAACTGCGGCGGATGCGGTTATGCAGGTTGTCGTGCCTTTGCCGAAGCTTGCGTTAAAGCAAATGATTTGAGCGATTTGGACTGCCCGGTTGGAGGAAACGAAACCATGAACAAGGTAGCAGAAATTCTGGGACTTGAAGCGGTAAAAAAAGACGCGCGGGTGGCGTTTATTCGTTGTAACGGAACCTGCGATCACCGGCCAAAAACCAATATTTATGATGGCGCTACAACCTGTGCCATTGCTTCTTCGGTGTACAGTGGCGAAACCGATTGCCAGTGGGGATGCCTGGGCTATGGCGATTGTTATGACGCATGTGATTTTGATGCCATTGAATTACGTGCCGATCTGGGAGTTCCCAGAATTATTGATGATATGTGTGTGGCATGTGGCGCTTGCGTGGAAGCTTGCCCGAAAGATTTGATTGAATTGCGGAAAAAGTTTCCGAAAGACCGGAAAGTGGTTGTGGCCTGCCGGAATCAGGACAAAGGCGGAGTGGCCAGGAAAGCATGTGCAGTGGCATGTATTGGTTGCAGCAAGTGCGAAAAAGAGTGTAAATTCGATGCCATTACCATCGAAAACAACCTGGCATTTATTGATTCCGACAAATGTAAATTGTGCCGCAAATGTGCGCCCGTTTGTCCCACAAATGCCATCATCGAAGAGAATTTTCCTCCCCGGAAAATCAAGGTTGAAGAAAAAGAAGAGTGTAATACTGCAAAATAAATCGGAATGTTAAAAACGTTCAAAAAAGGTGGAGTTCATCCTCCTGAAAATAAATTGTCATCAGGCAAACCCATCGAAGTTTTGCCTCCTCCGGCTTCGGTTTTCATCCCGGTTGCCCAGCATATTGGTGCTCCTGCCACTCCGGTTGTTAGCCGTGGCGATACTGTAAAAGTGGGCCAGATTATTGCAAAAAGCAGCAGTTTTGTTTCCACTAATATCCATTCTTCCGTTTCGGGGAAGGTGAAAAAAGTCGATTTTCAGGCCGATAGTTCTGGCTATCCAAAACAAGGAGTTTTTATTGATGTGGCTGGCGATGAATGGATTGATGAAATTGACCGTTCAGATGAGTTGAAAAAAGAGTTCGAACTGAGTGGGGAAGAAATTGTCAGGAAAATTCAGGATGCCGGGATTGTTGGACTTGGCGGAGCCACTTTCCCAACGCATGTAAAACTTGTTCCACCAAAAGGAATGAAAGCCGATGTGCTATTAATCAACGGCGTGGAGTGCGAACCCTATTTGACTTCTGACCACCGGCTGATGCTGGAAAAAACGGAAGAAATTCTGGTTGGCACACAACTTCTGATGAAGGCTTTAAATGTTGAAAAAGCAGTTATCGGAATTGAAAACAACAAACCCGACGCCATTCAGTTGCTCACTGAAAAATCGAAAACATATCAGGGAATTAGTGTTGTTGCCCTAAAAGTGAAATATCCGCAGGGAGGTGAAAAGCAACTGATAAATGCGGTTACCGGACGTGAGGTTCCATCCGGTGGGCTTCCTATTGCAGTTGGTGCAGTGGTGAGTAATGTAGGAACTGCCTTTGCAGTTTACGAAGGCATTCAGAAGAATAAACCGCTTTTTGAACGGGTGGTTACCATTACCGGAAAGGCAGTTTCAAGTCCATCCAACTTGTTGGTTAGGGTGGGAACGCCTACGTCAGTTTTAATAGAAGCGGCAGGCGGTTTGCCCGAAAATTCAGGGAAGGTAATCAGTGGCGGTCCGATGATGGGGCGTGCCATTGCTTCTCTTGATGTGCCGGTTACAAAAGGTACTTCAGGTATCCTTCTCATGGAAAAAGAGCAATCGAAAAGAAAGGAATATATTGCCTGCATCCGTTGTTCGCGGTGTGTTTCGGTTTGTCCCATAGGATTGGAACCTTACCTGCTGATGACACTTTCGGAAAAACAAATATTTGACCAGTCCGAGGACGCCAAAATTATGGATTGTATTGAGTGTGGTTCATGCAGTTACACCTGCCCGTCGAACAGGCCGCTACTCGATTATATTCGTTTTGGAAAAGGAAAAGTAGGTCAAATTATACGTTCAAGAAAAAAATAATCAAAAAACTATTTAAAGAGATAAAAACTATTGCTTTAAATTCGAAACTTTAAGCTGATAATGAGTAATTTACTAACGGTTTCACCATCGCCACACGTCCATTCCGACGATTCGACCCGGAAAATTATGTACCGTGTTGTTTACGCCATGATTCCGGCGTTATTGTGGTCGGTTTTTATTTTTGGGATTGATGCACTTCGCGTTACCCTGATTGCAGTGGCAGCTTGCATTGCCTTTGAATATCTCATTCAAAAGTATCTGATGAAGATTAATCCGTCGGTTACCGACGGTTCTGCCCTGGTAACCGGAATTCTCCTCGCATTTAACGTGCCGGCAGGTATTCCGTGGTGGATTATTGTAATTGGTTCGCTGGCTGCCATCGGAATTGGTAAACTTTCTTTTGGCGGACTGGGAAGCAATATTTTTAACCCGGCGCTTGTGGGTAGGGTATTCCTGCTTATTTCTTTTCCGGTTCAAATGACTTCGTGGCCGGTAACCCGACAAAGTGATGTAGATGCAGTTACTTCAGCCACTCCGTTGGGAATAATTAAGGAAGGGCTCACCAACGGAACACCGGTTTCGCAACTTTTACCTGATTTGCCGGCAACCAGCGATATGCTATTGGGAAATATGGGCGGTTCGCTGGGTGAAATTTCAGTGCTTTTGCTTATTGTTGGCGGTTTATACATGCTGTTTAAAAAGGTTATCACCTGGCATATTCCGGTTTCAATAATTGTAAGTGTTGGAATTATTGCAGCCATTTTCTGGGGTGCCGCCCCACAGAACTACGTAAATCCTGTTTATCATTTACTTACCGGTGGGTTGATGCTCGGAGCAATTTTTATGGCAACCGATATGGTTTCTTCACCCATGACACCCAAAGGACAAATTATTTACGGGGTGGGAATTGGAGTCATCACCATAAGCATCAGATTGTTTGGCGCTTATCCTGAAGGAATTTCATTTGCAATTCTGATAATGAATGCGTTTACGCCACTCATCAATACCTATGTTAAACCAAAACGATTTGGAGGAAAATAACTATGGCAAAACGCGAATCGACATTTATAAATATGGTTTTAACCCTTTTGGTTGTGACATTTGTTGCCGCAACAGTTTTGGGGTTTGTTTACGATTTAACTAAAGACGCCATTGAAGAGGCTAAAATGAAAGCACAAAGTGAAGCCATTGAAAAAGTGCTTCCCGAATTTGACGAGTTGGGAGAAGCTTATAAAGTTGCTTCAGCAGCAGGCGACAGCCTTGAGATTTTTCCTGCATTCAATGGAGGCCAACTGGTTGGTGTTGCGGTAAAAACGTTTACTAATAAAGGCTTCAGTGGTTTTATTTCGGTTATGGCCGGAATCGACATGTCAGGAAACCTGTTTGGTTACGAAGTGCTTGAACATGCCGAAACACCAGGCCTGGGTTCAAAAATGAATTACTGGTTTCGTAACGCAGAAAAACCATCTCAGAACGTCATCGGGAAAAATCCGCAATCTTATCAGTTTGAAGTAACAAAAGATGGCGGAGATATTGACGCCATTACAGCATCTACCATTACATCACGCGCATTTCTCGATGCATTAACAAAAGCATTTGAGGCCTATAATAATACAAATGAGCAACTTGATAATTAAATGACAAGCTTATGAATCAGTGGAAAAATTTTTCGAAAGGATTTATAAAAGAAAACCCGGTATTTGTATTGCTGCTGGGAATGTGCCCCACGCTTGGGGTAACTTCTTCGGCCATTAACGGGTTGGGAATGGGCCTGGCAACCACTTTCGTGTTGCTGATGTCGAACATTGTGGTTTCGTTAATTAAAAGCCAGATTCCCGACAAAGTTCGTATTCCGAGTTTTATTGTAATAATTGCTTCTTTTGTTACTGTTGTTCAGTTGGTTATGCAGGCTTATATGCCTTCGCTGTTTAAAAGTCTCGGGTTATTTATTCCGTTAATTGTTGTAAACTGTATTGTGTTGGGCCGGGCAGAAGCCTTTGCCTCAAAAAATAATTTGGTAACCTCTGCTGTTGACGGACTGGGAATTGGTCTGGGTTTCACTTTCGCCCTGGTTTTGTTAGGAGGAATCAGGGAATTGCTGGGTAGCGGCAAACTTTTCGACATCACCATTTATTCTGAAAATTACGTTACCCTGTTGTTTGTGCTGGCACCCGGTGCATTTATCGTATTGGGTTATCTCATCGCCATTATCAACCGCATTAAAAAAGATTAGGAGGATAAATTATGAATTATCTTGTTATTGTAATCGGAGCCATACTTGTTAACAATATTGTTTTAATGCAGTTTTTGGGAATCTGCCCGTTTCTGGGCGTTTCCAAACGACTTTCAACTGCAATAGGAATGGCCGGAGCTGTGGCTTTCGTAATGGTTTTGGCCACCATAGTAACGTATCTCATTCAGGTGTATATCCTCGACGCCTTTGGACTGGCATTTTTGCAAACCATCGCTTTTATTCTGGTCATCGCTTCGCTGGTGCAACTGGTAGAAATCATTTTGAAAAAAGTGAGTCCGGCATTGTACCAGGCACTTGGGATTTTTCTTCCGCTAATAACCACCAACTGTGCTATTTTGGGTGTGGCCATTCTTACCATTCAAAAAGAATTTAACCTGGTAGAAGGTGTAATTTATGCCGTTGCCAATGCCATTGGTTTTGGGCTGGCCTTATTGCTTTTTGCCGGAATCCGCGAACACATGGATTTACAGGATGTTCCCAAAGGATTAAAAGGAACTCCAATCGCCTTAATCACAGCAGGAATTCTGGCCATGGCCTTTATGGGATTTTCTGGGTTAGTGTAAAAAAAATAAAAAATTTATTCGCAATTTTATCCTCACAAATTAAAACTGCACAAAATGAAACAGTTATTGGTTTTTTGGGGAATTACTTTTTTAGGTTTTACGGGTGCATTGGCCCAAATGACTTTCCATTCAGCTTACGAAATTAAAAAAGCAGTTGAGTTGCTTGACTTTAACCGAAGGCACAGCGGCGATATTTCAAAATTCCTTATCGAAGCAAACATTTCCGGAACTCCGTATTTAAACGATGAATTTATTGAAGGTTCGGTGTTTACTACTTCAAAAACGCAATATGTGGGTGTTCCGTTGCGCTACAACATATACAACGACCAAATTGAGTTTCAGTTGGGTGAAAATCCCGTTCAGGCTTTGGCTGCACCGGAAACCATTGAAATGATTCAATATGGCGATTTTATTTTTGAATATGTACCTTTTACCAACGTCAAAAAAATCAGGCGTGGTTTTTTTATTGTTGAAGAAAAAGGAAATGCCACGTTGTTTTCCAAACCCAAGGTGGTTTTCGAAAACGCTAAAGAACCTGCTGCATATCAGGATGCGGTACCTGCACGATTTTTAAAACGCCCTGATGAATATTATATCAGGGTGGGGATGGAACCTGCCATGCTGATTTCCAAAAAGAAAGATTTGGAAGCAGTTTTCCCTGACCATAAAGATGATATATCAGGTTTTATCAAAAAGAACAAAGTGAAACCAAATGAACCGGAATTGTTAAAAGAACTGGTGCAGTTTTACAATTCACTTTAACTCTCCCTACTTTTTGAAACAAGTTGCCCGAAAACAAAAAATAAATGTTTCAGGTGAAACATTCGTAAATTCTTGTCGTCATTGAACCAGAACTGAAATAAATTGTGATAAACCGTTCTTTGGATCATGTGAAAAAAAAGCGGGTACAGTTTGAGGAAGTGAGCGAACGTACCATGAAAATTCCAGATGAAAATGAAGAAATTGACGAAGTGGATGTGGAACAAATTAACAAGGCCATCCGGAGTTTGCCCGATGGTTACCGCACCGTTCTCAGTCTTTACCTGATTGAAGGCTACGACCACGATGAAATCAGCGAAATTTTGGGAATCAGCAACGCGGCGTCGCGAACTCAGTTTTCGAGGGCCAAAAGCAAACTACGTGAAATGTTAAAGGGAAAAGAAATATTTTCATATAACTGATAATGAAAGAAAAAGATTACATAGAAGAACTGATTTTGAAAAACCTTAAGGAGTTGAATAACGATGAACCTCCTGCCGGGCATTTCGAACGGTTTGAAGCAAAACTTGAAGGTACAAATCAAAAGAAAAAAATCATTTCGCTAAATCTGGTTTGGAAAGTGGCTGCCGCAGCGGTTTTTGCTTTCCTTGTCGTCAACCAGGGCATTGTTTGGTTTTCGCCCGAAAAGGGAAATGAAAGTGTTGAACAAATGGCAACTGGAATGACTTTGGCCTCACTTTCACCTGAATACGAAGAAGTGGAATTTTACTTTACAAGCGCCATTAACGGTGGTTTGAGCCAATGGGAACGATTAATTTCTGAAGGTTTAATTTCTGAAGACGAACAGCAAATGATGGATAATGAGCTGAACGAATTTGAAGTGGTGTATAAAAATCTTCAGGCCGATTTGTCTGCCAATCCGAATGATGAAAGGGTAATTAATGCAATGCTGGAATATTACCAGACAAAGCTTAGTTTAATAAATATGATTGTAGAAAAATTGGAAGAAGTGAAACAAAAAACCAATGTAAATTATGAAACAGAAAGTTAGAATCTTTGCAGTTTTGTTTCTCCTTGTGGCTTCAGTTTACGAAATAAATGCAAAAGCCGCTGAGAAAACAAAAAAGTACCATGAATCGTGGTCTGCAAACAGTGTGCAAACACTCGATATAAACAACAGGTTTGGGGATGTAAAAGTCACCCACAAAGGAGGGAGCAACGTTACCATTGATGTGGTGATTACAGTAGAATCTGCCAACGAACGAAGGGCTGAAGATTTACTGGACCAGATTACCGTAAGTTTCAGTAAAACCGGAAATACCGTTTCTGCCCAAACTCATTTAAGCAGAAGTTTTAAAACAAATTTGCAGTTCAGCATCGACTACGACGTGAATATTCCACCGGATAAAAATCTGAATATGGCCAATAAATACGGGAATGTGTTTTTGAATGAGTTGAATGCCAACGGAACATTTGATGTTCAGTACGGTAATTTTAATGCAAATAAATTGAATACACCTCCTTCCGGGTCATTAACTCTGAACCTGGCCTACGGAAAAGGTGGAATTGAAAATGCCAATGATATTTCGGTTACCGTTCAGTATTCAACCATTAATTTTGGGCAGCTTAATGATTTGAATTTGAACTCGAAATATAATGTTGTAAATCTCGATCGCGCCAATTCGGTGGTAACTGATTCAAAATACGATACATTTAATTTTGGAGAACTGGGTTCACTTTCTGCCAACACAAAATATACCCGAATTCAGGTTGATAAACTCTCAAAAAGTTTAAAATTTGACGCTGGTTACGGCGGAATAAAAGTGGGGAAAGTTGAAAGTGGTTTTGAATTTATTTCCATTACCAACAGCTACGGACAAATCTCGCTGGGGCTTGGAAATGCAAGTTATTCGCTCGATGCCAGTTGCAATTATTGTGGAATTTCATATCCGGAATCCAGTTTTACCGGCGACCGCATAAGCGAAAACCAATCAAGAAAAGTAAAAGGCAAAGTGGGCGATGGGAGCGGAGGAACTGTATTTGTTGAAAGCCGTTACGGCCAGATAAGGCTCGATTGATTTACTGAAAAATTATCTTTTTTTTGAAAAGCCTCTGTGAATAAAGTTCACAGAGGCTTTTCTTTTGAGTTGATGGTTCAAACAAAAGTTGTTGGAAGGGGCTTGTTTGTATGAATTTTCTTAACTTTAATCAAAAATCAACAGTTATTAACTTTTAAACTGAAAAACTATGGCATTTCAATTACCAAAATTACCTTACGGGAAAAATGCGCTGGAACCGTTTATCAGCGAAAAAACAATTGAGTTTCACTACGGCAAACATCACCAGGCGTATGTGAACAACCTGAACAACCTGATTCAGGGAACGGAGTTTGAAAACGCTTCGCTGGAAGAAATTGTAAAAAAGGCAGAAGGAGGCATTTTCAACAACGGCGCCCAGGTTTGGAACCACACTTTCTATTTTTATCAGTTCAACCCAATTGGCTGTCACGAGCCCAAAGACGAAATGAAGGCTGCGCTGGAAGCCAAATGGGACTCCGTTGAAGCGTTTAAAGAAGCGTTTTCGAAAGCGGCTGCCACCTTGTTTGGTTCAGGCTGGGCTTGGCTGGTGAAAACCGAAAAAGGCGAGTTGGAAATTGTGCAAACCGGCAATGCCGGCAATCCGTTGCGCGACGGCAAAACTCCATTGCTCACCTGCGATGTATGGGAACACGCTTATTATTTGGATAAACAAAACGCACGTCCGAAATACATCGAAGATTTCTGGAAAATTATCGATTGGAAAGTAATTTCGGAACGGTTTGCGGATTAAAAATTTGATTTTATTTTTGAGGATGTTTAACAAAAACTAAAATCAAATTATTATGAGTGTTGAAAAAGTTCTGGAAACCATGAAAGCTGCCGGTAAACCGTTAAAAGCCGGTGAAATTGCAGATGCTGCCGGCCTCGGTAAAAAAGAGGTGGACAAGGCAATGAAGGTTTTAAAAGAGCAGGAGGCGATTGTTTCGCCTAAAAGGTGCTACTGGCAACCGAAATCAATTTGAAGTTTCGGGTTCAAAGTTCAAAGTTCTTTTGGCCGGAATTAACGATTTGGCTTATAATGTAACAGGAAAAGTGTCATCACTTTCCCCGTTACATTATTGAATTCTATGAACTTTAAACTCTGAATTTTGAACTCTAAACTATATGTACCAGTTAATTAACTGTTCCAAAAGCTCCTGTTTTCCGCTAATTTGTTTCGGCTCACCCACTTCGCGGGCAATTTCGCGAAGGTCTTCCAGCGAAAGTTTACCGGCTTCAAAATCGGCGCCTTTGCCTGAATCAAATGAAGCATAGCGGTTTTTGCGCAATTTCAGGTAATCTGAATCACTCAGAATTTTGTCGGCAATCAACAGTGCCCGTGCAAAAACATCCATTCCCGAAACATGTGCAATGAAAATGTCTTCCAGATCAGTGGAATTCCTGCGGGTTTTTGCATCGAAGTTAATCCCTCCGTTTGTAAAACCACCTGCTTGCAGAATCTCAAGCATGGCTTCGGTTACTTCGTAAATATTGGTCGGAAATTCGTCGGTATCCCATCCGTTCTGGTAGTCGCCCTTGTTGGCATCTATTGAACCGAGCAATCCGGCATCGGCAGCTATGCGCAGGTCGTGCGCGAAAGTATGCCCGGCCAGCGTGGCGTGGTTCACTTCAACGTTCAGTTTGAAATCTTTGTCGAGACCGAAATTGCGCAGGAACCCGATTACGGTTTGTGCATCGAAATCGTACTGGTGCTTGGTGGGTTCCATGGGTTTCGGTTCAATCAGGAACGTTCCGTTGAAACCCTGTTTGCGACCATAGTCACGGGCCATGGTCAGCATTTGTGCCAGGTGTTCAATTTCGCGTTTGGTATCGGTATTGTGCAGGGTCATGTACCCTTCGCGACCGCCCCAGAAAACGTAGTTTGAACCGCCCAGCGCAATGGTTGCATCTATGGCGTTCTTCAGTTGCGTGGCAACATTTGTCAACACATTGAAGTCGGGATTGGTTGCGGCGCCGTTCATGTAACGCGGATTGGAGAACACGTTGGCCGTTCCCCAAAGCAGTTTTACGCCCGAGTCTTCCTGTTTCTGTTTGGCCACTTCCACCATTTTTTCCAGACGTTTTTCAATTTCGAAAACCGAACCGTCGCCCACCACATCGGTGTCGTGGAAACAGTAAAACGGGATGTTTATTTTGGTAATGAACTCGAATGCCGCATCCATGCGTTCTTTGGCAGCATCCATTTTGTCGGTTGCGCCATCCCACGGAAAAATCTGGGTTCCCGGTCCAAACGGATCTTCGCCTGTTCCGCAGAAGGTGTGCCAGTAAGCCACGGCAAACCGCAGGTGGTCTTTCATGGTTTTGCCTGCAATCACCTTATTTTCGTCGTACCACTTAAATGCCAGTGGATTTCTTGATTTGGGGCCTTCGTATTTTACCTGTCCGAGGCCTTTAAAATACTCTTTGTTTCCAATTAATACTTCCATTTTATATGATTTTTATGAATGAAAAATTTCGATTAAATTTCATATTGTTTATTCATCAGTTTTATAATCGCTAATCGCGTTGTAATCAAATTACTCAGCTTAAGTTTAATGTTTGTAGCCAAGGCAGTGGCGTTGTTCTTAGCGCGTCCCCCTTTAATTGTATTTTTTGCCATGAAGGTAAAATGTTGCCAATTAAAGGGGGAATTCAAGGGGGATTGAGGACTACATATTTTTTTATCATTAAAATCCTGAATCCCCCTAAAATCCCCCTTTGGTATAAAACATTCGTTTTCCAAAATTAATTTCTCAACCAAAGGGGGACTCGCTCCGATTACCTTCGTCTTTCTATCTCAATGAACTACAATTAAACGCATTTTTTTGTATGATAGCAAAATCTATCAGCCAATTGCTTTATCCAGCGATTCCTTCCAGTTTTGATAGGCTGTTTCATATTCCACTTTTTTGTCAGCATCGGGTTCTACGGTTTCCAGTTTGGTAAGGTTTGCAAACGCTTCTTTTACCGATGCATAATAGCCCGAACCGATTCCGGCACCACGTGCAGCGCCCACCGAACCATCGGTATTGTACAATTCGATGGTAGCGCCGGTAACTCCGGCCAGTGTGTCGCGAAAAACCGGACTGAGGAACATATTGGCTTTTCCTGCACGAATCACTTTGGCATCAATGCCGGTATTCTGCATAATGTCCATTCCGTATTTGAACGAAAATACTATGCCTTCCTGTGCTGCCCGCAGTAAATGACTTTTATTGTGAATATTGAAGTTAATTCCGTTAAAAGCCGAACCGATGTTCCGGTTGTTCAAAACGCGTTCGGCTCCGTTCCCAAAGGGCAAAATGGTTACGCCTTTTGAGCCGATGGGAACTTCTGCTGCCAGTTGGTTCATTTCGTCATACGACAGGTTTTCGCCCGCCAGCCGTTTCAGCCAGGCGTTGAGAATTCCGGTACCGTTGATGCAAAGCAAAACACCTAACCGTGGGTTTTCTGCTGAATGATTTACGTGTGCAAAAGTATTTACACGTGATTGCGGGTCGTATTTAATTTCGTCGCTTACCCCATAAACTACACCCGAAGTTCCTGCCGTAGCTGCAATTTCTCCCGGGTTCAGCACATTCAGCGACAGCGCGTTGTTGGGCTGGTCGCCGGCCCGATAGCTCACTTTGGTTTTGGGCGAAAGTCCGAGTTCTGCAGCCACATCAGAT
Source organism: Mariniphaga sp. (assembly GCA_019429205.1). Lineage (GTDB taxonomy): Bacteria > Bacteroidota > Bacteroidia > Bacteroidales > Prolixibacteraceae > Mariniphaga. The sequence goes on from JAHYIT010000056.1 coordinate 23,946, forward strand.
TTAATTTGACTCTGCAACGCAAACGTCGGCACAATTTCCGGGATAATATCTGTTGAAAAACCATAGTTTTTGAAAAGTGATTCTGAAAGGTTATTTGCTTTGAAATCCCACATAATTCCTTCCGAAAGTCCGCTAACGGTGGTTTGAATTTCGCCGGAAAGTTTCATGGCAATGTAATCGCCGGGAAGCATAATTTTGTAAACCTTCTCGAAAAGCGCCGGTTCGTTGTCTTTTACCCACTTCAGTTTCGAGGCGGTAAAATTACCCGGTGAATTGAGCAGACTGGAAAGACACCGCTGTGCGCCAATTTCCTCGAAAGCTTTGTTACCAATGGCCGCAGCCCGGCTGTCGCACCAGATAATGGACGGACGAATCACTTTGTGGTTTTTGTCCACCATCACCAATCCGTGCATCTGGTAAGAAATGCCGATGGATTCGATACTTTCCGGATTTACTTGCGATTCTTTCAAAACATCGGCCAGCGCCAGTTTCAGGTTTTTCCACCACTGTTCGGGTTCCTGTTCGGCCCATCCGGCCTGGTGGGCGGTTATCTGCATTTCTTTTTTGGGATAAAACGAAGACGCCACACAATTGCCGTTTTCCCCGTTCACCAGCGAAACTTTAACCGATGAACTGCCGATGTCGAATCCAATTAGATACATGATATTTAGTATTTTACGTTTTTAATCTCCATTGAACTGTTCTGTTCTGGTATGCTTTCAAAATTAATCTTTAATCAGATGCTTTCAAAATACAAAAAAATGTTATAAAACATGTTTTTGAAGGGAACCGTTCTTTTCCTTTTCCAGAACGGTTCCTATGCTGAAAGATCAAGAGAACCGATCTTTCCAAAGAGAACGGTTTTTGTGCCAATCGCCTGCCACTAAACATACCTAAGTTTTCTTAAATTGGTTTCATTTTTTAAGATATGTACAAACAAATAAGTATTCATAATGTATTTTTCTGATAAAATTTAGATTTTCAGCAATTCCGAAATTAAATTCTTAAACTTTTTGGATTTAGTAATCAGCAATTTACAAGATTGCTAAAAAATTAATTTTCGGGTTATTTTATTATCTTGAGTTGAGGGACATAATCAGCTAACAGTCAACAACTTAATTATAATATTGAAAAAAACCGGCCTGAGACCGGTCATCC
>JAHYIT010000057.1 GCA_019429205.1 Mariniphaga sp.
AGAAACTGCGGGTTTCTGCCTGCATTTTGCAGTGCCTGCGAGGCGGCATCGAAGAGCAATTTGTAACACAGGTTCTGGTTGATGTAAAACAGCGGGTTCAGCAGGTGTGGAACAGAAAATACAATATGAAAGTACCTGCCGGGAATAAGCCTTCCTTTGAGTTTGTCCACCCATTTATTTTACCGGCATTTCGCGGTGAATTGCGTTACAGAGTGTTATTTCCGGTGTTTCGTTCAACTGTTGCTTTTTGGTTTTAAGGCTTTAAAAACAGGAATTTATTTTTTCAAATTATTTTCAAAAAGTTTAAAAATACGCTTGTACTCGTCCACCCAGCTTGTTGGTTCGCGGAAACCGTGGGGTTCCACAGGGTAAACGGCCAGCTCCCAGTTTTCCTTGCCCAGTTCGATGAGGCGTTGGGTAAGCCGTACAATGTCCTGGAACTGCACGTTGTCGTCCACCATGCCGTGGCACATCAGCAGCGCATCATCCAGCCCTTCGGCAAAATAGATGGGCGAGCTGCGCACAAATGCCATGCTGTCTTCCACAGGCGTGTTCAGAATGTTGGAGGTGTAGCCGTGGTTGTAATGTGCCCAGTCGGTAACCGAGCGCAGTGCGGCGCCGGCGGCAAACACACCGGGTTCGGTAAACAGGGCCATCAGCGTAATAAATCCGCCGTACGAACCGCCGTAAATGCCGATTTTTTCAGATGAAACGTTGTATTTGTCCACCAGCATTTTTGCGCCATCCACGTGGTCAGAAAGGTCTTTCCCTCCCATGTGCCGGTAAATTCCGGTGCGCCAGTCGCGGCCGTAACCGGCACTTCCGCGGTAGTCGATGTCGAGCACGGTGTAGCCGTTATCAACCAAAAAATTGTGGAACTGATATTCGCGGAAATACTGGCTCCACCATTTGTGGGCGTTTTGCAGGTACCCGGCGCCGTGCACAAAAATGACTGCCGGGCCGTTTGGTTGCGGATTTTCAGGGCGATAAAGCCGCGCGTGGACTTCGGCTCCGTCATTCGCATCAAAAGTGATAAATTCCGGAACGCGCCAGTCATAGCTTTCAAACGCATCGGTGGTGGAGAGGGTGATTTGTTTCACCTCTGCACCCGGTTTGTTTTCCTGGAGGTACAACTCCCAGGGTTTGTTGGCAAAGGAGTACCGAATAGCCAGGTATTTTTCGTCGGGCGAAAGTGTAACGTCGTTGTTTCCTTCCATGGAAGTAATTTGCGTCAGTTCTCCACCCTGCACCGGCATTTTATAAAAGTGTTTCACGCCGGGATGCACTTTGTTTGCCGTGAAATAGAAGTGTTTTTTATCGTTTGAAAGAAAAGCATCTGAAACTTCAAACTGGCCTGAAGTGAGCGCTTTTTTCTTTTTGGTTTCAACGTTAACAGCATAAAGGTGCGAATAGCCCGATTCTTCGGAAAAAAACCACACCGATTTGCCATTGGGCAACCAGCCGATGGTTCCGGTTGACATGCCCCATCCACCGATTCCCGGACCGCCAATCCAGGCTTCGTCGCGCTGGCGGTCGAGCAATTCCAGCGTGCCTGTCGCCGGATCGAGCAGCAAAATCCAGCGGTCTTTGTTGTCGTGCGACAGAGCCACCACCATGGCCAAATCTTCTGTTTCGTTCCACACCGGCCCCAGCAGGTTAAATTCCCGTTCTTTCATTTCCGAACTGTCTTTGGGCATTTTACCGGGATAATCCGAAAGATAATCCGGCAAATCTTTCAGTCCCGGTATAGACGAAGTTTCAATGTTAATGGTTTTGTTGTTTTTTACATCAAAAATGCCCATTTCCACTTTGGTTTCAGCGCTGCCAACTTTGCCCCGGGCGCCTTTTTCTTCAGTAAAACCCGATTCAGTAACCCAGTGCGTAACTGAGGTATTGTTCACGCCCTGCGGATTCTGGTAAGTGGTGTAAACAACAAAATTACCCCCAGGCGAAAGCGAGGCGCCACCCAGCCTTTTTTTTCCCAGGAATATTTTTTCGGGTTGCTTTAGCTTTTCCTGTTCGCGACGGTTTTCACGTGCTTTCTCCGTTGCTTTTCGCTCCTTCAGCACATCGAAAAGTTCCATTTGCTGGTTTTCCAGCCATTTTGCCTGCCCTTTGCTTTCCTTTTCCTTTTTTTCTTCATCGCTTACAAAATTGGTTACCTGCCTGATGAGTCCGGTTTCGGGGTTCAAAACAAACAGGTTCTGATTTTTCAGAAACGAAATGTGCGTATCGTTTAATGCAAACTGCACCGATGAAACACGCTCGAGCCAGTTGGTGAGCTGTTTCTCAGAATTCTTTTTTATATCGAGTAAAAAAATGTTTCCATCGCGGGCAACCACTTTTTTGGTTTTGTCAGAATTGTATTCTCCTTTGGTGGAAACTTTCCCCTTTTCTTCCAGCGGAACTTTTTTTATTTCCCCCGATTTCAGCGAAAAACTGTACAAAGAGGCCAGCGTGTCCTGTTCCGGATTCCAGTCGAAAAAGATGGCATCGGCTGTTTCGCTCCAAAAGATTCCCTCGGGTGAAGCGCCCATCCATTTTTCGGGCGCCTGCATAATTTGCTCAATGGTGAGGAGGCTTTGGTTGTTTTTTTGAATTTGGGAGATTCCTGTTAAAGCAATAAACAGGAATACAAAAAACAAAATGTTTTTCATTGATTTGATTTTCGGTTTTTTTTGATTTTTCAGGCTTCAAAAGGGAATATGATCGGGATGAAAACCAATGCGCTTGTTTTCGTCCAGCCGGTCTATTTTAGCCATATCTTCTTCATTCAGTTCAAAATCGAAAATATCGGCATTTGCAATGATCCGCTCCGGATGAACCGACTTTGGAATGGTGACCACACCCTTTTGAATGTCCCAGCGCAGTACGATTTGCACTGGAGTTTTTTGGTATTTGGCCGCCAGCGCCTGAAGTACCGGAATGTCCAGCACTTTTCCTTTCATAATCGGGCTCCAGGCTTCGGGCTGAATTCCTTTTTCCTGGCAGAATTCCAGCAATTCGGGCTGAATGAGTTCCGGGTGAAACTCCACCTGGTTCACTGCCGGAACCACTTTACATTCTGGTAAAAAATCTTTGAGGTGGTGCACCAGAAAATTGCTCACGCCAATGGCCCGGATGAGTCCTTTTTCGTAAAGCTCTTCCATGGCTTTCCATGTTTCCACCGAAAGTTTTCCTTTGGGCCAGTGAATAAGGTACAAATCGAGGTAGTCGGTTTGCAGCCGGCCGAGACTTTTCTCAAAGGCTTCAAGCGTGGATTTGTATCCCTGGTCGCTGTTCCATACTTTCGAGGTCAGAAAAATTTCTTTACGGGGCACACCACTATTTTTTATACCTGTACCTACTCCCTTTTCATTATCGTAAACAGCCGCCGTGTCAATGCTTCGGTAGCCGTGCTTTAATGCAGCCACCACGGCATTTTCAACTTCTTTTCCGTCTTCGGCCCTGAAAACCCCCAGCCCGAGCCAGGGCATTTCCACACCGTTGTTTAATCTTACTTTTGTTGAAATATCCATAATCAATCCGGTTTATTATTAGAAAAGCCTCTAAATTAATATTTTTTGACTGAACAACCAGAAATGGAAATTTTGATTTATAAGGTTCGGCGATATTTCTTTATTTTGCTGAAATTTTCAAAATGTACTAATATGAAGGTATTCAAGTTTGGAGGCGCCTCGGTAAAAAATGCCGATGCAGTAAAAAATCTCGGAAAAATTTTAGACGGGTATAACGATAATTTGGTTGTGGTTATCTCTGCCATGGGAAAAACCACCGATTTGCTGGAAACGCTGGTTAAAGCTTATTTTGAAAAAAATAATAAAACGGAGGAGATCTTCGGCCAGTTCAAAAATTACCATGTTGAAATTTGTGAGCAACTTTTCACTGACGGAAAAACTCCGGATCTTGTAATGCAGCAAATTGGTGAACTTGAAGAAAAACTTGAAAAAAAACCATCACTCGATTATAATTTCGAATACGACCAGATTATTTGTTTTGGAGAACTGGTTTCCACATGCATTGTAAGTGAGTTTTTGAATGTCAGCGGAAAAATAAACCAATGGGTTGATGCACGTACTGTAATACGAACCGATGATTTATACCGCGATGCAAACATCGAATGGGAACTGACCGAAGAATTTTGCAGCGAAACATTTTCTTTTAACGACTTTAGTTTATATATAACACAAGGTTTTATTGGTTCTACGCCGGCCAATATAACCACCACGCTCGGAAGGGAGGGTTCTGACTTTACCGCAGCAATTATTGGCAATGTACTGAACGCCGAAAGCGTTTCATTTTGGAAAGATGTTCCGGGGGTGCTCAGTGCCGATCCAAAAAAGATGGCCGGCACTTCAAAAATCGATTCATTGTCGTACCGCGAAGCCGTGGAAATGACTCACTCGGGTGCAAAAATTATTCACCCCAAAACCATGAAACCGCTTCACAACAAAGGAATTCCGTTGTATGTAAAATCTTTTTTGGCTCCTGAGAATGCAGGTACAGTTATCCACGAAATTGATCACAAAATTCAGTTGCCGCCCATTTTTATCCTGCGCGAACACCAGGTGCTTATTACCCTTTCGCCCAAAGATTTTTCATTCATCAGCATTGAAGACATCGACCGGGTAGTGAATTTTTTAATTGAAAACCGGGTTAAAGTAACGCTAATGCAACAGTCGGCCATTGACCTGAACCTGGTGCTCGATGGACAGGAAGCCGACTGGGACTGGCTGATGCAGGAATTGTTGCCCTATTACACTTTACGCTACAATACCGGTCTGACACTGATTACCATCAGGCACTATACCGAAGAGGTACTCGACTGGATGGTTAAAGAAAAAGATATTTACCTGGAGCAGCACAGCCGGCTTACAGCAAGAATGCTCGTAAAAGAGTAATGTTTTTATTTGCCTTCAATAGTGTAATTTTTCTGTAACTTATTTTACCAATGAAACAAAATTGCGTAAAATGAAAAACAAAAAAATTCTTCCCATTGCCATTGGATTTTTGGTAGTTATAATTATCCTGCTGGTGGTGGGTAAAAAAGCAGGGTGGATTGGAGAGGAATTCGCCATAAGTGTTACCACTCAAAAAGTGGAAAGTAAAACCATAACGGAATTTATCACGGCCAACGGGAAAATTCAACCTGAAACCGAAGTAAAGATCAGTCCCGATGTTTCCGGTGAAATAATTGAATTGTATGTTGCTGAGGGTGACCAGGTAAAAGCCGGCGATCCGTTGTGCGTTATTAAGCCCGACATGTACATTTCGGCATTGAACCGGGCAGAAGCTTCATTAAATTCTTCAAAGGCCAGGCTGGCACAAACCGAAGCGCAGCAAATTGAGCGGGAACTGGCATTTAAACGGGCTAAACAACTGTTTGATTCCAATACCATTCCTGTTTCAGAATTTGAATCGGCAGAAGCAACCTTTAAAGTGGCCCAGTCTGAAGTGCGCGCGGCAGAATTTTTGGTAAAAAGCGCCGAGGCATCGGTGGAGGAAGCTCGCGAGCAATTGACCAAAACCCGCATTTTTGCACCGATTCCCGGAACCATTTCTGCCCTGAATGTAGAAAAAGGCGAACGCGTGGTAGGTACAAGTATGATGATTGGTACAGAAATGATGGTAGTTGCCGACCTCGACAGAATGGAAGTTCAGGCCGAAGTGAATGAAAATGATATTGTAAAAGTATCTTTGAATGACACGGCGCTTATTGAAGTGGATGCCTACATGAACAGAAAGTTTAAAGGAGTGGTGACTGAAATTGCCAACTCGGCAAAGGTTTCAGGCACTTCTACCGACCAGGTTACGAATTTCGATGTGAAGGTTTTGCTTTTGCACGAATCATATTCCGATTTAATCGATTCCACTTTGCGGAAATTATATCCGTTCAGGCCGGGCATGTCGGCTACGGTGGATATTTTAACCAATACCCGCGAAAATGTGATTTCTGTGCCCATAGCCTCCGTTACCACCCGCGTATTGGATGAAAAGAAAAAGGAAGAACAAACCGCCGGAATCCAATCCGGAATAACAAAAACCAATGAACGAACCGAAGTGGTTTTTCTTCACAGAGAAGGCCGTGCATGGCAGCTTCCGGTAAAAACCGGCATCCAGGATAATGTGAGCATTGAAATTACCGAAGGCCTTAACGAGGGTGATGAAATTATTGTGGCGCCTTACAATGCCATCAGTAAAACGTTAAAAGACAGTATTGCTGTTAAGGTGGTTACAGAAGAAGAACTTTTTAAAGCCGAAAAATAATCATTCGGCGAAATAATCTCTCGAAGTAATTTCTTTCACATTTGTAGTTTGCACCTGCTCAATGGTTAACCGCGAATTTTCTTCTGTTTTTTGCCCGTTGAACGTGTACTTTTTGTTCAAAGAAATTTCCTGCGGTACAAGTTTAGCGTAGGTTATTTCAAACCCGTAAGTAACATCTTCATAAAAATTGTTGTTGGAATTTCCCACTGCCAGCGATTTTCCCTGTCGGTTGTGCTTTTCTGATGTGGCAGAACCTTCAATCTTTTTTACGGAATAATCATCTTTTGAAATGGTAATCTTCCCTTCAAAAAAAGTGGCATGAAAGTCTTGTGAACCAGCCAGCGTAGGTTCTTTCTGACTAAAAGAAATAACCCATACCGGACTGCCGTTCATTTCGGGCTCTTTTTCCAGTGCCAGTTCAAACTGGTTTATCATGCCCGGATTTAAAACCGAAGTTGCAGACCGCACCCAATCGAGTCCAAGCAATTCATCGAAATTGGTTGTTCCTGAGGCAAAGCTGTAATCCGGTTTTTGTTTGTTCATTTCATACTTGCGCATTTTAAAAGCATCGGTTTTTGAAGGCTGCCGGTATCCGTTCCTGTCGAAAATCATCACTTTGGCTTTTTCTGAAACGGATGTGGTGTCGTTAATAATTTTTTCATTTTCGAATGTGCAGGCCAAATTAAACGGGCCGCTCAGAAAGTTGTAGTGTGTATTTTCAGAGGCCATTCTTAAAATCCGCAAAAGCACCCGTGATTGTGCTGCAATATCTATATTTTCAATGTCATACGACTGAGGTTCAAGTTTTATAATGTTGAACTCCCTTTCGAAAAGAGCACTAACCGGGAATGTGTCGTTTTTAAAACTCAAAGCTGAGAAATAGATTTTTTTGGATACCATTTCTTCAGGAATTTTAAGTTCGAAATTTCCGTCAGCATCACTTGCCGTTCCGTAAAAAGTGCCTTCTATTCCTATGTTTGTATAAGCAACAGCTTCATTGGTAATTAAATTAATCACCTTCCCTTTTATATTTTGAGCAACCCTTGTGTTATTTTGTGCCCAAACAGGAAAAGATAAAACCAGCGATAGAAATATAAAAAAGTATCTGTTCATTGTTTTCAAATTTTGTTATAAAAGTAATAAAATGATATTACCTGCTCCAATAATAACGTTACAATAGCGTTTTATTATTTATTATATTTGCTCAAAATCAAAAAGTATGAAATCAAAACAATGGATATTTTTTATTGCTGTATTTTCAATGTTGTTTACATCCTGTGTTTCGAAAAAGAAATTTACCGAAATGCAAAATGGCCGCTTGCAGGCTGAAGAGGAGGTTCGGGCCCTTACGGCTGAAAATAATGCCCGGGCAGCTCGTATAAAAGCCATGATTGCCGATTTTGAATCCATGAAAAATGAACTGATGGAAAGTAATGCGGAAAAAGACCAGTACATTGATAACCTGAATAAAGAGATTGCCGGGTTGAACAACCAATTGGAAGAACAAAAGGAATCGCTTCAGGAAAGAAACTTTACGTATGGTTTTGAACGCGAACGGCTTTCTGAAACCTTGCAGGAACGGGAAAATACCATACGATCGCTGGAAAGGCAAATCGCCGGTTTGGAAAAAGAAATGTCAAGTCAGAATACCACGCTTAGCGACCGGAATGTTCGTATTAATGCACTTACCGACCAAATTGCTTCGCTGGAACGGGAAAAGGAGCGGGGAGAAAAACAACGCGCTGCACTGGAGCAACAACTTGTAAACAGGAGAGAAGAAATAAATGCCCTTAAAGCCCAGATAAATGAAAAGGATGAAACCATAACCCGGTTACAGAATAATGTGAATCTGCTGAAAAAGGAACTTGGAGGAGGAAACTAATTTTTTTTAAATAATTTAACCAAATATGAAGAAGTTGATTTTTTTTGTAATGACTGTTTTTTTGAGTGCCTCAGTTTTTGCTGGTAACGGCGACTGGAAATCGTTGTTTAACGGGAAAAACCTGGATGGCTGGAAAATTCACGGAACCGAAAAATGGTACGTGGAAAATGGGCTTTTAGTGTGCGAAAGCGGGCCGGATGAAGAATACGGCTACCTTTCCACCGAAAAATATTATGACGATTTTGAACTGGAAGTGGAATTTTTGCAGGAAGCCGACGGCAACAGCGGTGTGTTTTTCCGGTCCACTTTTGAAGGAACCAGAGTGAGTGGCTGGCAAGTGGAAGTAGCGCCGCCAAATCACGATACCGGTGGCATTTACGAATCGTATGGCCGCGGTTGGCTGGTTCAAATCCCCGATGAAAAAGAAAATATCCTGAAAATGGGTGAATGGAACAAATTGAAAATTCGTGCTGTTGGCGGGCATGTTACTACCTGGCTCAACGGGCAGCAAATGGCTGATATAAACGATGAGAAAATTGCCGAAGGAAAAGGCTCTATTGCATTGCAAATACACGACGGCGGCGGAATTAAAGTGAAATGGCGCAATCTTAACGTCAGGGAGTTGTAGAGGTGAAGCTGACTATTTTTACTGGCTGAAAACCGGCCAAATTAATTACCCAAAATATTTTTATACATTCTGGTAGCTGATATTTCTTCCGAAGTGTCAGTTACCTTTTTTTTTTAGCTCAAACACCTTTTCCAAATTGATGTCTTTAAAAAGTTCCATGACCTGTTTCACTGTGGTATCGTAGCCAACCTGGTAAATTTCTTCGACTTTATTGAAAGCAAAAGTACTGTAATTTCGTGCATCGGGCGGTTCAATTACAAAATCGCAAATACGTTTGCTTTCCTCCACATTTTAAGCAATGCCCAGACTGAAAGCACGTTCGGCAATGGCTTTCAATCCGATTACTTCCTCTTCCGGTCCGTTGTGGTTTACATGAACGCCAATTAAAACCTGGCATTTTTCGCGGATGGCCACGGCAGGAAGATTATTAAGCAACCCGCCGTCAACATAAGTCTGCCCGTCAATAATCTGTGGTTCAAAAACCACGGGAATGGAGGCGGATGCCATCACCCACTGAAATAATTTCCCTTCCGATTTAATCTCTTCCAGTCCGCTGTTCAGGTTGGTAACGGCACAGTAAAACGGTATTTTAAGCGAAGTAAAGTCATCTTCGCCAATCATTTCTGCCATTACCTTCTGTACCTGGCCCATATCAATGAGTCCGCTGAACGGCCTGTGCCAGTTAATCATTTTATGGAATTTGCGTTCCATCATAATTTTCAGCATCTCTTTGGGCGAGTACCCGGCAGCATAAAACACGCCCACAATGGCGCCCATGCTGGTGCCCGACACCACCTGCGGGTTAATCCCAAATTCTTCCAGTGCCTGCAAAACGCCAATGTGTGCAATTCCTCTGGCTCCGCCACCGCTCAGGGCAATGCCAAATTTTGGGAGGTCGTTTTTAGAAGAAGTTGAGTTCATTTCTGGGTTGATTTTTTCTTTAGACTCTGACATTATTCAATTATAACAAATTCTCTGAAATTTTCTATATCTATTACTTTTGCCTCTGCATTATAATTCTCAGTAAATGTTTTTGGTAATTTTTGATTTCTCTTTTTTTGCCACTTAAATTCAAATCCGAAAATTTTTCCTCCATTATCTTCCACAAAATCAACTTCCTGTTGTTGTTTTGTTCGCCAAAAGTAGGTACGGGCAAGACTTTCTTTGTACTCAATTTGCTTCATCCTTTCTGAAATCAGGAAATTTTCCCAAAGCGCACCTTTATCTGTCCTCAGTTCAATTGGATTGAAATTACCAATGACCATATTTCTGATACCGTTATCATAGAAATAAATTTTCTTATTGGTTTTTATTTCATTTCTAATGTTTCGGCTAAAGCTGCCCAGTTTAAAAATAATGTATCCTTTTTCCAGAATATCAATGTATTTGTTGACTGTATTTTTATCAACGTTTACAATTTGAGCTAATTCAGAATAGTTTACTTCGCTGCCAATCTGAAGAGCCAAAGCCTGAACCAGTTTATCCAGAACTTCGGGCTTACGTATTTCTGCGTATGAAAGAATGTCTTTGTACAAATAACTGTTCACTAAATTCCGTAAAATACTGACTTCGTCACCTGCATGATTTAAAACATCAGGATAAAACCCATAAAGTAATCTGGTTTCTAAATTCTGCTCTGCGTGCAAATAACCGTGATGGTTTTCATATTCTTCCCACGAAATCGGGAATAATTGATATTCCGATTATAACTTTTAATGATTATATTCACCAAAAGTAATATTTTTATGTGAATAGAATTTTGTTTTGCTGCTACCACGCGTTATTTCCTTAATTCTGTTTTACAATTCAAACAAAAATTCCGGTGTACCGAAATCCCTGAAAATATTCCCCACAGGGTTTCTTTTCCCGCAGATATCCAATGCATAATCCGCAGTTCATGCCACATGCTGCAATCAAACCCTGGTATTTTTGTTCCTGAATCATAACCTCATTTAATTTCGGGTCTAAGTCCTGTTGTTATCAAATCAACCGGTTCTGTGCCCAATACTCTGCTCCAACCGATTACATCAGTGAATACGGCTGCTTCGTATTCTTCAAATCCTTGTGCAAGAAATAATAATACTTTTTTATTCATTTCGTTTTTTTTAATTTTTAAAATTCTCAATTCAGTTTACTTTATGGCAATTTACATTCTCAAAATAAGCACTTCACCCCGCATTGCGTTTATACTTTATTGTAGCCAGTACGTTCTTGTTTGAATCTGACAATCAGCGCGTTGGTAAAACATGCTCTTTTGCAGTTTTTGGCTCGTGCGAATTGCAAATGTGTATGGCTTTTGAGCTGGCTTTTATAAGTTTTTATAGAATCCATAATTGTTGTCTATTAATAATGCTCTGTCTAAATAACTATTAAATTCTTCACAGGAGGTTTCAGGCAGTAAACTGCAAGAATAGCAAGCAGCAAGATTTAATCCACCGATTCCTTGCCCTTCTGAATTATAACAAATTGGGTCAGATGCACAATCTTTGGCTCTCGCTAAAGCAGATTCTAAAATTTTAATGAATCTTTCAGGATTTGATTGAGAAACTAACCCCCCAAAACTACCTTCTGCTCCTGCCATTGTATAAATTAAAACGCCTTGCATTTCATTTTCATTTACATAAAGTCTTTCTGAAATTGAAGATGCAGAATAGCCAGTTAAAAATTCCAATTCTTTAATTAAAATGTGCGAGAATGAATGAATAAAGATGAACTTGGATAGGTAAACTAAGTTAGAAAACATTTTTGTTTTTTCTTCTGATGGCTTATATTCAGAATTTTCTCCATTGTTTTTAATAGTTTCAATTCTTTTCTTAAAATCCTTATTCAATAATTGTTCGTTATGCCAAGCTAAAATCTTATCAGAATCAAAGTCAATAAATATACCTTCTCCAAAACTTTCTATACCAGGAAGTAATTTAGTTGAATTGCCTTTTGATGATGTGTATTTTGCTTTAACTGCTTCATTGCTAACTGGGATAAAGTCGTTCATTGAGTATTCAGCAAATAAGTCTTTGTCGATAGGTTCTTGACGGCTAAATCCAGTTTGGACTGATGTCAATTTTAAGCGATTTATTTTTAAAAGCTTTCTTATTCCAAAATTGCTGAGCAAATCAGATGTTTCTTCTTCAAAAACAAGATCAAAATCTTCAGGACTTTCATTAGTTAGATAATTGTATTCTTTCAAACGATAATCAACTTCTTTGATAAAGTCCTGTTTCTCTGGATTAACAATTTCGTTTATTTCACTTATTGAAATTTTAACATCACCCTTGTTAACTTTTTCTTGAATTTTTTCGATTGATAATTCAGCATCATAAAAAAGTGTTTTTATTTTATCTTTTATTTCCTTTTTTATTACTGTAGTTGGCAGATATAAACTATTGGTAATAAGCGGATAATAAACACTATTACTTGTTCGTATTACAGGTTTAAAGAATATTTTTTGTATGCGCCCTTTGTTATCTAAGACAGGATTCCCATCATTATCCGAAACAATTTTAATTTCTCCATTTCTATCAAAATCAGGAACTCTTAGACCAAAAAGACCCGCAAGGGAAACTTGTTTGCCTTTTGTTTTACATTCAGGATTTTTGCATTGTATTCTGACTCCAGAAAAATCAGAAAATTTATCTGAACGCAAATATTTTAAATCTTGTTTATTGCAACAAGCCCCATTAAAAATAATTTTTTGCTGACCTGCCTCATCTTTCTCACGAGATAGATTTGTCCAGTTGCTCCAAGGTAAATCCTTAATATTCCCATTTGGTGCTGTTAGAATAAATCGAACCTGTTCCAAAAGATAATATTTTCTTTTCTCTTTGTTTTTCTTGGCAGTTTGGTAGCATTTATAACATTTAGGTGGTGTGAACGAATCATTTATTTTATTAATTTCCTTACTGTGAAAAACAATTTTCCAGCCTTTATACCAATCATCAATATGTTTAAAACTATTGCACTTGTTGCAATACATCCACTTCGGGAAGTATTCAGCATCTATAATATGATCTTTTAGTTTTGGTAGTGATGTATTATAAAAAGCAGAATAATTGGCTGGGACTTTTACAATTTGGGTTAATTTTGGAAAATAAAATTTTAGACGTTTTAATAAACGTTCATCGTTTATGTTTTCATTTTCCTGAACTTCTATTTTCCCTTTGTCGATTAAATAAAAATATTTCCATTTATCAAAGTCTTTAATTAATAAAGCACCTTCAACAGTTTCTATAATTGAACCGACACCACCGTAAGAACTTATCAATTTTCTGGTTTGTAATTCTGTATATTTAGCCATTTCTACTAATTTTAGGTAATCCAACTTTGATAAATGAATTTGTATCAATTTCTCTCATAGATTGCATAACAGACCATAAATTATCTTTGTCAAAGTTCTTTTCAGCAGGTTTTACAAGCAATCCTATTTCTGTTTTATTCGCTTCGTAATTTTTTAATTCATGGTTTTCAATTTTTTCAAGCCAGTCATCTGATAATTCATCTAATTTTAACTCGAATTGAGCAAGAATATTAGAACTATTTGAAAAACGATTTTTAATCTCATCCCTTAAACCGTCTAACATTTCTGGTTGAAAATATTGAGCAGAATTATTTGAAGCCATTCCCGGAATTTTGTGCCTAACATATGTAATCATAATGCTTGCAAGCATCTTTTCAAGAGTATTTTCAGTAAATGGTGTTAAACTCACAGGTTCCACGCTTTTGTAAAAAGCTTGATGAAATGGAATAAAATGTTCAAAATGTGATTTGTCTCTCGCTCTATTTGCGTCCAATAAATCAATAACTAAACCTTTATACTTCCTGCCAATTCTACTTGAAGCTTGAATGTACTCAGCAATATTTCTTGGTTGACCATTTATAAGCATAATGTTAAACCTATCGATATCAATACCTACTGAAATCATATTTGTAGCCAGCACCAAATCAATGATGTCAGTTATAAAAGTATTCCCGTTTTTATCCTTTTTTATTGAGTTTTCATTAAAAGTATTTTCTTCAAGGCGTTTTAAGGTTTGCTTGATTTTTGAACTATCAATCCTGCTTGTAAGTTCTTCATCTCGATTATATAAATAAGCATTATTAAATTTATCAAACGGATTATCCCCAAACAACTTGTTTTGTAATGTTGATGTGAATGTTAAAATTTCATCGCCAACTTTATTGTGTATTTTGCCAACATCCTTTAAACTGTTATAGTACGATACGACTGTCCAGTATTTATCAAATGTTTTGAAATCATTACTTCCTTTCTGGATAAGTTTTTTATAGGTTTCTAATCGAGCAACAAATAAATTGGCAATCATCTGTAATTGAGTATCAATTGTAGATTTGCCTGTTGGGATAAATCCTAAATATCTTCTTTTACTTTCAGTTTTTGAAACTTTTGCAAAAAAACTATCATCATAACTCAATCCAGATGGAGGGAAAATATTTACTTTTCTGTTGTTGCCATACAAAGCTTTGATTTGTTCATTTGTATTACGTGTAGTAGCAGTTGAAGAAATAATTTTTGGTTTACGCCCATCCTTTGAACATAGAATTTCAATAACACTTTCAAAAATTCCAGTTATTGAACCCAAAGGACCTGTCAACAAGTGTAATTCATCTTGAATAATTAAATCTGGAGGTAGTTTATCATCTTCTAAAGAATTGAAAAAACGGTGTCCGTTTGCTTTCCATGCCAACATTGCAAATTTATCCACTGTCCCGAAAAGCAAAGTTGGTGGAGTTTCATAAAGCATTTCATCAACCACTTGAATAGGAAGCTCATTATGAAAATTGCAATTCTTGTTCAAGCATTTAATCTTGAACTCAGTATTCTTATTTTTTCCAATTAGTTTAAAACCGTAATCCCAATTACCGAATTCATTCTTGGTAATTAGTTTTGTTCCACACCACGGACAAGAGCTTATTTGAAAAACGTTTTTGCTTTCAGGATTTCCACTTTTTTTATTACACTCTTCGTTGATTTCTTCAACCTTCTCGTCGGCTTCTTTTAAGGTATTTGGGGTTGACGACATACCAACCCACATTCCGATATTTATAGGAGTTTGCCTTAATTCACTTTCAAAATGACTCCGTAAAAACTCTAATGAAACAATTAATCGTGAAGCTCTTTCAAATTGTTGTGCTGTAAGAAGTCGTAAAGTATAACGCATTATTACTGATGTGCCTTCAAAACCTGATTCATTTATCAATCTGCGATAAATTATTGTAAATGCTGCAACAGCGAGATATGCTTCGGTTTTACCACCCCCAGTAGGAAACCAAATTAAATCGACAATTTTATTTCTTGAATCAGAATTTAATTCTGTTATGCTATCAATACTTAGCAACAAGAAGGCTAATTGAAATGGTCGATATTTCGGTTTGTTAAAAGGGAGTCTTGAAAAATCATAATTTTTAAAAAAGCCAATATCATGGTAATTTATTTCGGAATCTAATTCCTCTATATCCTTCTCTTTTCCTGAAAAATCATTATCATTTGAAATGATAATCTGTATAAGCATCGCTGAATTTGCTAATTGAAATGCTCTAAAAACTTTGTCGGTTTTTAACTGATTAATATTCGTTTTTAACCTTTTAAAGTTGTAGTCCAAGTCTTTAAATATGGTTTCTTCAATTTCCAGGTTTACTGAAACCTTTTTCTTTTGCTCTTCTATCCACAATCCATATAAGTTAACAAAGGAATTTAATTGCTCGATTATTTGAGATTGGCTTTTATTAGAGAAATGAGACAAACCGTAAATATCTAAACTTTCATTTAATGAAAGAAAGTCATTTAAACTATCTTTAAAATCTTCTTCAGAAAAGCTGTTTTTAGTGTCCTTTACATCATATTGAGGTAAAAAAGTTGATTGAATAGTATCTTCTTCTTTGTTCCAACTTACAGAACAATTATGCCCAATACCATAACTAAATTTATCTTTGTACAAATAATTTAGTATTTCTGCTTCTTTATCTAATGGGTTTAACTCAATGTATGATTTATAGGGTTTTAGCTCTTGTACGGTAATTTTGACTTTTGCTTGAAAGAGGGATTTTGCATTTAAACGCTCATTAGCGTTTGAGAATTTGTTTGCAGGGTGCTTATCTGACGTATTTGCTAATTGAATTTTTACATATATGTTATCAGGATTTTTGGAAAAGCTGTAAGTTCTTACAGTATAAGATGCTCGTAATAAATTGTCATTACTTTTAGTAATACTTTCTTCAAATATTGTTTCTGGGTTTGCGATTTCAGATACCGAAATTGTTTTTTTAACAATCACTTCTTTTCTTTTCCAAGTCCTACCTAAAAGCTTCTCGAAATAATGGAATCTATATTTTAAAGGACTATCTTTAAATTCATCCGATTTTTTGAATTCATCAAACATTGCAAATTCTTCAGTCCTTGGTTGTCTGCTTTTACCTTTTAATTTCCTTTTTAATACCATGTAGCCATCATCGTAACTGATAATTTCTTTAAATGGAAATGTAGGATGATTGATGAACTCATCGAAATCTTTTTTGGAGATTTTAATTTTAATGTCAGTATTTATTTGAGAATACAAGCCAAAACGAAATTCAACATCAAGTTCTTTTACATTTTTGTCTACACAAAAAGTTAAGCCAATATTTGAAGGGAAAAATGTGTTTTGGGATATTTTAAGTTCATCATCTTCATTTGGCTCTTTCTTTTTACTTTCATTGCTTTTCTCGATTGGATTGATTTCAGGATTTTCATCTTCCAACTCAATTACTCCGTTTTCTTCACTTTCAGTTTCATTAATAAGTTCTGTATCTGCCTTTTCATCAAATGTTTTAACTTTCTCTCTATCAGGGAAAAGAACACCTGTGTAATATCTTTGTAAAGGGTAATCTGCAATTATTTCTTCATTAATGTCTTTTTCAGAAACGAAAATGTCAGAACCAGGACCTAAAAGGCCTTTTTTAATTCTTTTCTGAAAAATATCTCTGGCTATACTGTCGTTACTATTGCTCATTATCAATCACTTTTATTGTTTTAATAATTCTTTCTTTGGCGTTCTGGTCAACAAATTGTTGAATTTGTTTTTCTGAAAATCGCATTAATAATTTTCCTTTCTTCTTATTCTGAATATAATCTGAAATTTCCGAACTAAATTTTCTGCCTAATGACTTCATAATTCGATTATAACCAAGCCTGTATTTCAAAATATAATTGAATTTCTCATTCAGCATATCTGAATTAATTGATTTCTTCAGAACGGATAAATCCTTTTTGTTTTGTGGAAACTTGATGTGACTGTTAACATTGGCCCAGTTTCTTAATGTAAACTCATTCGTAATTGATAATCCATTTTCTATAAGATGTTTGTGTAGTTCGGCCAGTGAATTAAATTCAATAGAGAATTTCTTTAATTCGGTTTTCCATAATCTTGAAAACTCTTCAATTTTTGTAAATTCTCCATCTGTATCGTATTCTAAAGCAACTTGAAAAAGTTCTTCTTTTGATGAATTATCATAAACCCGGATTGTATCACCAATTTTTAGGTTCTTAACTTTCTCAAAACGTTCTTTTTGGTGAATTTTTAATAAGACGGTCTTATTCTCATCTAACTCCAAAACATCGTGGTCGTTTTCAAATGATATTTCTTTTATAATATTTGAACAATTAACATCCGAATAATCAGGATTTATTTTGGCTTTATCATCTTGCTCAAATAATCTTGAGATTAAATCTGAAATATTTTCAATCTTTTCAGTTTCCTTAAATGAGATACCGGATATTGCAGTTCTGTCGGCATTTTTAATTTCAAAATACGTTTCCCTTTTCAATTTATTTAAACTACTCCCGAAATGCTCTTTTTCCTGGGGATACAATATTATACTTATTTTGTTAGGATTGTAAATTATTGATTTTAAATGATTGTATCCAAAAAAGCCTAAGAAAACGATTGTTTTATTTGCAGTGTCGAGATTTTCAAAATCCTTAAATGAGATTACATTTTTAATTACATCTTTATTTACTTCTTCGTCCCAAATACCTAGATATTCTTTTGGGGCAACTAAAAAGTCAATTCTATAAAACTCCTGTAGTTTATCAAATTTCGCTTGGCTACATTTTTTGCAATCAACTAAGTTGTTGAAACCTTTTAGAATATCATCCCATATTTCTTCGTAATCATATTCGTCTATTTCATAAAATGCCGTTTCAACAATGTCGTGCCCTTCTTTTTCAAAATAGACCAGATTATTTTCAAGTTGAGTAATTAGCCTGCTTTCATTTGATGGAATGATAATCGGGAATAAATTTCTAACAAATTTGTAAAGTTCTTTTAAGCTAATTCCATAGTCATTTTCTATCTGAGCTATTAAGGAATCGAAATTTTTCAGATGATTTGAAAACTCATCATTCTCAACTTCAATCTTATTTATTGGATAAGTTGTAAGATAATTGAAGAAATCAAGTTCAGGCAAAGTCCATTTCCATTTTAATAGGTTCGGAATAGAATTTTCAGAAATATCAGCGCTTCCAATCATCAAGCAATTTTCAATTCTTTTGTTATTTAAATCTTCTGATATTTCTCGGTGATAGTCTTTGTATTTATTGGAACCAATAATAGTAATGTTCCGCACACTTATTCCTTTATCAAGTATATGTTTCCGTGCAGTTTCATAATCATTAACAATAAATATCATTGAGTCCATTGGCAAATTATCAGTCTTTTTACCTGATTTTGCAATGTATTGAAAAGGAAATGCCTTGTGAATATTCCGATTCTCAACAGTGTGCTGTTTTAATTCATCAACAATGCTTTTATCGGTAACTATTACAGATTTGTACTTAAATTTTGATGGTAAATTGATATACTTCTTTTGGCTTTCAATCTTCAGGATGTTAGAAAAAAAATCTTTATAAATATCAAATTTAAGTTTCGCACGCCTTGCATTAAACTCGGCTGTTGTTATAGTATACCGCTTAATTTGCTGGAGATTCGGATACTTGAAAATACTATTTGCTCCTTTTATTGTAAATCCTTTTTCTGTCTTCTTTATAATTTCATATCTATTTCCATCTTCTTGTAAAATATCACCAACTTCATAAATTGTAGAATCGTCAATGTAATTATCAATGAAATTATACATAGCAAGTGTGAAAATTGCAGGAATATAAAATTGAGACTTCGTTTCTTTGTCTGGAATGAAGATTAGTGTATTCTTTTGTTTTTTGTTTTCCTTGATAGTTTGATAAATCAAATAAGAGTTTATTGTCTCAAAATCATCTAAGCTCAATTTATCAATTTGAAAGTGAGTTTTTAATTTCCGTTCGGCAAACTCAATTAATATTTCGATATATTTCTTTACATCTTTCATAACTGGTAATGCTATTGCTTTGTACCGAGCATTGGCAAGAAATAGCTGTTTTGGTTTTTACTGGTTGGGCTTGGTGTTATTTATTAATATCTTTCATTAAGGTTTTCCAATAATCATTTCCTCTAATATCATCTAATCGTTTTTCATAATATTTATCATTTTGTTTTTGCTGATTTACCGATAAATCTTTGTATGATTTAACATTTTTTGACCTATTAATAATAAAATCAACTAAATCTGCATCGTCCATTTCTTGATCTAAAGGGTTTAATATATCTGAAGTAATAATATTTGTCCCTTTAAAAGTATTGTCTGAAATACCTTTTATTAGTCCAAAAAAAATGAATCTTGAAAACTTTGCATATATAAAAGACTTCATATTGCTTTCAACTATCTCAATATCAACTGCTCTGTGAAAATATGAATATAAATATTCGCCTCCACCTTCTATATTTAATTTCTCAGGAATAAAAGCAATGTGGATACTCTGAAAGTAATTTAGGGTACTCCCAATATTTAAAAAGTTTCTCCACTCTAATTCAGCTAAATCCAATTCATTTTTAAATCTGTATTGATTGCTATCTTCCTTAAAATAAATCAACACTCTCCATAGAATGGAAATTGCAAATACTCTCAGTTCATTATTACATTCAAATTTTGTATTTGAATAATTTAGAAATGGTTCAAAAAAGTTCTCTTTAAACCATTTCTCTTTCTTGCCTAATTTTTTTTCACAGGTATCACATAATAAAAAATCTTTTATCCCATCCTGTAATGGTTTATCAAGAACTTTTAATTGTCTAAATCGACCCGTTCCTGTTTTTTTCATCCATTTAAACACAAACTTCGGAATTACATGACTTTCTTGAAGTTGTGTCTTATTATTACATAGTCTGCAATGTTTCATATATGCGTTTTACACTTGTACACAACTCTGTTGTCTGTAATCCAAAACTATCTCAAATTTCTCTATTCCATAAATATTATCCTCCTCCGCTATCAGATAAACCCCATTTAAAAAAAATGACCTGTTAAACCCTTCATAAATACGCGATTGAAATTTCCTGCGACCCGTGAAGCTTTTGTTTCGGTAGTTCCTGAATATTTTGTTCATCCGTTTCATTTTTAGTTGTTCAGTTCATGCAGTTTTTTGGTTTTTTCGTTTAAAGTTAGGAATTTTTTCTTTAATCCAAACAAAATGAGCACATCAGTCACCGATTCATTCTTTCTTTTTATTTTTGCCAAAATTTTCAGGGAAATTTGGAACCTGTAACGTTTCTGAAATATTTTAAGGGGCAGAAACATTTTGCCGCACTGGCCAAAAAACCGGCTGCCCCCCCGGGTGAAAAAATTCACCTGCACGGGATTATTGGCTCTGCCATAACCATTTTAACAGCCAATCTTTTTCAGGAACTCCGTCAAAACATGGTGCTCCTGCTCAACGACCGCGAAGATGCCGCCTATTTTTTCGACGATCTGAACAACCTGGGATTTGGCGAATTTACCTTGTTTTTCCCTTCGTCATACAAACGCTCCATACAATACGGGCAACCCGAGCAGGAAAACATTGTGCAACGGACTGAAACCCTGAACAAACTGCGCGACGCAGAAACCATCAACATTGTGGTAACCTACCCCGAGGCGCTCATTGAAACCGTAATATCACAAATTAACCTGGAACAAAACACCTTGCAGGTTTCCACCGGAGATAAAATTTCCATCGAATTTATCAACGAGTTTTTGTACGAATACGGTTTTGAACGGGTGGATTTTGTTTATGAGCCCGGCCAGTTTGCAGTACGGGGAAGTATCGTGGATGTGTTTTCCTATTCCAACGAAGACCCATACCGGCTCGACTTTTTTGGCGACGAAGTGGAATCCATCCGCAGTTTCAACATCGACAACCAGATTTCAAAAGAAACCTTCCAAAAAATTACTATTATCCCCAACATTCAAAATGAAAAGCTGGAAGGCAAACGGGTTTCGTTGTTTGAATTTCTTCCTGAAAACACATTGTTTTTTGGCGACAGCCTGAACCAGTGCTTTTTTCAGGTAAACGACATTCACCGGCAAACCATTCTGGCCAAAGCCGAAGAGGAAAATCTGCCTGAGAGGATTGTAACAGGTGATACATTAAAAAAACAACTCGCAGGCAAAACCGTTTGCGACTGGGGCACGGATCTCTGTTTTGAGCCCGATTCGGTTTTTAAATTCTCTAACACCCGCCAGCCGGTGTTCAACAAAAAATTCGATTTGCTGGGCGAAAACCTCGAAGAGCACCAAAACAATGGGTACGAGGTTTTTATCCTGTCGAATCAGGAAAAGCAGATTGAACGGTTGCAGGCCATTTTCCACGACATAAAGGCAACCGTGCATTTTACCCCGGTGCATTTTACGTTGCACGAAGGTTTTGTGGATCACGACCTGAAAATATGCTGCTACACCGACCACCAGATTTTTGAACGTTACCACCGTTTTAAACTAAAAACCCGGAAAGCGCAGCGCGAGGCTATTTCCATGAAAGAGCTGAACATGCTTCATTCCGGCGATTTTGTGGTTCACATCGACCACGGCATTGGAAGATTTGCTGGGCTGGTACGCACTGAAATCAATGGGAAAATGCAGGAGGCGATTCGTTTGGTTTACAAAAACAACGATTCACTTTTGGTAAACATACACTCACTTCACCGCATTTCGAAATACAAAGGCAAAGACGGCTCCGAACCATCTTTAAACAAACTCGGCACCGGCGCGTGGCAGAAAATGAAAAACCGCACCAAGGCGAAGGTGAAGGACATTGCCAAAGAGCTGATTGCTTTGTATGCCGAACGCCTGGCCGAAAAAGGTTTTGCCTTCACACCCGACTCGTACCTGCAAACAGAACTGGAAGCATCTTTTATTTATGAAGACACACCCGACCAGGAAAAAGCAACTTTAGCTGTTAAGGAGGACATGGAAAAACAAATTCCCATGGACCGGCTGGTGTGTGGCGATGTGGGGTTTGGCAAAACCGAAGTGGCTATTCGTGCGGCGTTTAAAGCAGTAACCGACAGCAAACAGGTGGCAATTTTAGTACCTACAACCATTTTGGCGTTGCAGCATTTCAAAACATTTTCGGAACGGCTTTCCGATTTTCCGGTGCGAGTGGAATACATCAGCCGCTTTAAATCTGCTGCCCAAATAAAACAAACCCTGGCCGACCTTGCTGCCGGAAAGGTGGACATCCTCATCGGTACGCACCGGTTGGTGAGCAAGGACATAAAATTCAAAGACCTGGGACTGCTGATCATCGACGAGGAGCAGAAGTTCGGGGTTTCGGTAAAAGAAAAGCTGAAAAAGCTAAAAGTGAATGTGGACACACTTACACTGACTGCCACACCCATCCCGCGCACTCTGCAGTTTTCGCTGATGGGCGCCCGCGATTTGTCCATCATTCAAACGCCTCCGCCCAACCGGTATCCCATTATTACCGAGGTACACGGATTTAACGAGCAACTCATCCGCGAAGCCATTTTATACGAAGTGGCCCGCAACGGGCAGGTGTTTTTCATTCATAACCGGGTGCAAAATATTGCTGAGGTGGAGGCCACCATTAAACGCATTGTGCCGGGCGTTTCTACTGCGGTAGGGTACGGGCAAATGGAAGGCCATCAACTGGAAAAAGTGATGCTGGGTTTTATCAACGGCGATTATGATGTGTTGATTGCTACCACCATCATCGAATCAGGCCTGGATATTCCCAATGCCAATACCATGATTATCAACCATGCCGAAAATTACGGGTTGAGCGACCTGCACCAGTTGCGCGGACGCGTGGGACGTTCCAATAAAAAGGCATTTTGCTACCTGATTACCCCGCCATTGGCCACCGTAAGTTCCGAAGCGAGGCGCAGGTTAAAAGCCATCGAAGAATTTTCCGACCTGGGAAGCGGATTCAATATTGCCATGCAGGATCTCGACATCCGCGGGGCCGGAAACCTGCTGGGCGCCGAACAAAGCGGCTTTATTGCCGACATCGGGTTTGAAACATACCACCGAATTTTGAATGAAGCCGTTCAGGAACTGCGGCAGGAAGAGTTCAAAGGAATTTTTAAGGAAGGAGATCATAAACAGGCGGAAGCTTTTTTGAAAATTAACTTCACCCAGGACTGCCAAATCGATACCGACATGGAACTACTCTTCCCGCAAAGTTATATTCCCGGAAGTTCAGAACGTATGCTGCTGTACCGTGAACTGGACAACATTGAAAACGAAAAACAACTGGAACAATTCCGCAACGGAATAGAAGACCGGTTTGGTGAACTTCCCCCGGAAACCCGCGAACTGCTCGAAGTGGTGAAACTTCGCTGGAAAGCCATTGAACTGGGCTTGGAAAAAATCATTCTGAAAGAAAGCAAAATGATTTGCTATTTTATTTCCGACCAGCAGTCGTCATTTTACCAGTCGGCATTGTTTATGCAAATCGTCCAGTATGTGCAAAAAGGCAAAACCAAAGGGCAAATGCGTGAGCGAAACCACAAACTTACACTCACTTTCTCCAACGTTCCGAATGTGGAAACCGCCGGATATATTTTGGAGGAGATGATTGGAGAAGTTGCTGTAAAAACGGAATAATTTCCAAAACATTTTCTTAATTTTGCCCTTTCCCTGATTTAACCTTTTTAAACTTTGTTAGTCAAATCAGCTTATTAAGGGGAAAACCATATTATAATTTATTTAACAATTTAAGAACGTGGCAACTAAAAATATTTTTAGAATTTCTATCACTGTTATCCTCACATTGGTGTTGGCAGGAATTATATTGTACCCAAAATTAAAACCAATGTTCAGTTCAGGCGAAGGGGGAGGCCTCCAGTCGGGCATGCGCGGACCGGGTGGAGGACAGCAGCCGCTGTTTGCAAGCGGTTATGTGCTGGTTCCCACAAAAATGAACGAAATGATTTACAGCACCGGCTCCATGTTACCCGATGAAGAAGTTGACCTGGCTTTTGAAACCTCGGGCAAAATAGTCGGTATTTATTTTGAAGAAGGCCGGAGAGTTAAAAAGGGCCAATTAATGGCCAAAATAAATGACAGACCGCTGCAGGCGCAACTGCTCAAATTGCAGGCACAAAAGAAACTGGTAGAAGAACGTGAATTCCGTCAGCGGCAGTTACTCGACCGCGACGCCATCAGCCGCGAAAGTTACGACCAGGTAGCCACTGAACTTCAGTCGATAGAAGCCGATATTATGCTCATAGAAGCGCGTATTGCCGAAACCGAACTGCGTGCTCCTTTCGATGGCACGGTAGGTTTGCGCATGATTTCCGAAGGCGCCATTGCCACAACTCAAACCAAAATTGTAAGATTGGTAAAAACACGTCCGTTAAAAATAGAATTTTCCATTCCTGAAAAATATGCAGGCGAAGTAACGCCGGGGTTTTCCATTTCATTTGATGTGGATGGTTTTCCAAGTTCATTTGAAGCTCAGGTTTATGCCATCGACCCGAAATTGGATTTGAATACGCTTACCATTGTTGCACGCGCAATTTACCCGAATACAAACGAAGAACTGAAACCGGGCCGGTATGCCAGGGTAAGAGCCAGGCTTTCGGAAATTGAAAACGCCGTTTCCATTCCTACCGAAGCTTTAATTCCTGAAATGGAAGGAGAAAAAGTTTTTATTATGAGCAACGGAAAAGCGCGCGAAAGAAAAGTTACAACAGGATTGCGAACAGAATCACATATTCAAATCAGAACCGGATTAAATTTTGGGGATACGCTGCTCACCACTGCCATTCTTCAGCTTAGGGACGATCTGCCTGTTCAGCTTGATACATTAGTTACAAACCAACATTTAGTAAACGAAATCAAATGAGTCTTTCATCCGTCAGCATAAAACGACCGGTACTGGCCACGGTATTTTCCCTGGTCATTTTACTTTTTGG
>JAHYIT010000058.1:2500-25054 GCA_019429205.1 Mariniphaga sp.
TCGCAGCTTGTCGCGCCCTTCTTCGCCTCTGAGAGCCAAGGCATCCCCCGTACGCCCTTTGTAACTTTCTTTTCATGAGAACCCTTATATTGTTCTTCCAATCCTTTCTCTCGTTACTCAGTAATTCGTAATTTTCTACAATTTTTCTTTACCTTTTTCTCTTTCCCATCATGCCAAAGAACTTCTAAAACAGTTGAAAGTTTAATGTTGAAAGTTTAATGTACTTCCTTGTTAAGCTTTCACGCTTTATGCAGATAACAAAGGAATCGAACCTTTACCTTTTTCAGGCACCAGCCTTATCTTGCCGTTAGTTTCAAGTTTAATGTTCATAGTTTAAAGTATTTTTTCAACTTTAAACCTTCAACTTTAACCGAAGGAATGCCTTCGGCAGAACTTAAAACTTACTTCAGTATTTCAATTTGAACGTTTTGCCTTTTTTTAAAGTGTGGCAATCACTTTGTTTGTTTTCTTCCGTCTTCGGTCTTCCGACTTCCGTCTTCTTCTGTGGAGAATAAGGGAGTCGAACCCTTGACCTCTAGAATGCAAATCTAGCGCTCTAGCCAACTGAGCTAATCCCCCAAAGTCAGTTTCAAGTTTCAAGTTCAATGTTCAAAGTATTCTTGCAACTTTAAACTCTGAACTTTAAACTTTGAACTACTCCTGTAGTCCCGCCCAGACTTGAACTGGGGACCCCTACATTATCAGTGTAGTGCTCTAACCAGCTGAGCTACGGGACTCTATAGGCCCCCTTCTTTTCCCCCAAAGGGGGAATGATTGAGCCGGCACTTTTATCTGCACGCAGACAAACAAAAGCTCAGCTGCACTCTCTTCCTCTCCCCTCCTTGGGAGGGGTCGGGGGAGGCTCTTATATTTTTAAAAAAAGCAAGGGCCAATTTCGTCAATCTCTTCGTTTCATTTACCTGAAACTCCAGAAAGGAGGTGTTCCAGCCACACCTTCCGGTACGGCTACCTTGTTACGACTTAACCCCAGTCACTGGTTTTACCCTAGGCCGCTCCTTGCGGTCACAGACTTCAGGCACCCCCAGCTCCCATGGTTTGACGGGCGGTGTGTACAAGGCCCGGGAACGTATTCACCGCGCCATGGCTGATGCGCGATTACTAGCGAATCCAACTTCATGGAGTCGGGTTGCAGACTCCAATCCGAACTGAGACCGGCTTTCAAGATTAGCATCCCCTCGCGGGGTAGCTGCCCTCTGTACCGGCCATTGTAACACGTGTGTAGCCCTGGACATAAGGGCCGTGCTGATTTGACGTCATCCCCACCTTCCTCTCACCTTACGGTGGCAGTCCCGCTAGAGTCCCCAGCTTGACCTGTTGGCAACTAACGGTAAGGGTTGCGCTCGTTATGGGACTTAACCCGACACCTCACGGCACGAGCTGACGACAACCATGCAGCACCTTGCAGAGAGCCCCGAAGGGAAGGGTGTTTCCACCGCATGCACTCTACATTTAAGCCCAGGTAAGGTTCCTCGCGTATCATCGAATTAAACCACATGTTCCTCCGCTTGTGCGGGCCCCCGTCAATTCCTTTGAGTTTCAACCTTGCGATCGTACTCCCCAGGTGGTTCACTTAATGCTTTCGCTAAGCCGCTTACTGTGTATCGCAAACAGCGAGTGAACATCGTTTACGGCGTGGACTACCAGGGTATCTAATCCTGTTCGCTCCCCACGCTTTCGTGCCTCAGCGTCAGTCGTGGATTAGTAAGCTGCCTTCGCAATTGGTGTTCTGTGCAATATCTATGCATTTCACCGCTACACTGCACATTCCGCCTACCTCATCCAAACTCAAGAGATGCAGTATCAATGGCACGACTACCGTTGAGCGGCAGTTTTTCACCACTGACTTACATCCCCGCCTGCGCACCCTTTAAACCCAATGAATCCGGATAACGCTTGCATCCTCCGTATTACCGCGGCTGCTGGCACGGAGTTAGCCGATGCTTATTCCTACGCTACCGTCAGTCCCTTACACGTAAGGGCGTTTCTTGGCGTAGAAAAGCAGTTTACAACCCATAGGGCCGTCATCCTGCACGCGGGATGGCTGGTTCAGGCTCTCGCCCATTGACCAATATTCCTCACTGCTGCCTCCCGTAGGAGTCTGGTCCGTGTCTCAGTACCAGTGTGGGGGATAATCCTCTCAGAACCCCTACTGATCGTCGCCTTGGTGAGCCGTTACCTCACCAACTAGCTAATCAGACGCATGCCCATCTTATACCACCGAAATTTTAATCGTTAAACCATGCGATTCAACGATGTTATGGGGTATTAATCCACGTTTCCATGGGCTATCCCCCTGTATAAGGCAGGTTGCATACGCGTTACGCACCCGTGCGCCGCTCGTGTACCCCCGAAGGGGCCTTACCGCTCGACTTGCATGTGTTAAGCCTCCCGCTAGCGTTCATCCTGAGCCAGGATCAAACTCTCCGTTGTAATTATAAAAAGTTTAAATCTCTTTCGCCCAGGTATAATCCTCTCAGAAATCAACAAAGTTGGTACACCTTGCTTTTTTAATGCTTTATTCTATTCAAAATTTTAAAGAACTCTTTCTTTTTTGTTCCCCATAAAAAATCAGCACCTTTATTCCCAATGCTGACTATCAATGGTCTTTTCTATGTATCCGGCAGATTTCCAACACGGGCTTTAACCCCTCTTATTCCTGCCGTAACTTATTCCCTTTCTTTCGGGGCGACAAAGGTAGTAACTCTTTTTTTCCTGCCAAAAAATTATGACGCTTTTTTTTGACTTTTTTTTATCCCGGAAAACCTGCCCCTAAAACCCTGCATATTCACACAGCATTCAGTTGCTAAAACATCCGGGTAAATTCCACGGATACTAACCTCTCATCTTCTCAATGAACCCCGCTGTCTAAAGCGGCTGCAAAAGTAATCAGGTTTTCGAAGTTTCCAAATAAAAAATTCAACCAATCTGAAAAATTCACTCCTGCACCAGGACAAAGTTTTGAAAATCAGTACGAATATTTTTTGAAAAAATTTCATAACATTCCGTTAAAACACGGAAAAAACAGCACTATTTACCGTATGGAGATTTTAACAAACTGGTTAGATTACTTTAACCTTTTCTCCCAAAAAAGGTTTGGGGGGTTGCATTCTCCGAATCCTGCTTTCAGGTAAAGTTTTTGAGCGTTCAGGTTATCGTGTCTGACTTCGAGGTTGATTCTGCAAAATCTTTCTTTTAATGCATACTCTTCTATTTCATTTAAAAGAAATAATCCTACACCTTTGCCACGAAAAGCGGGAGATACCACAAAATCATGAATATTACAAAAAATATTATGGGGGTTTATGGATAAGATTTGTTTTCAAAAGTGTATTTTCGTTTTTTTAAACAAATAAAGAAAAAGTGTCAACAAATCTGGTAATTATTCCCACATATAACGAAAAGGAGAACGTCGAAAAAATGATTCGCAAGGTTTTTTCGCTTGAAACTCCTTTTCAGATATTAATAGTAGAAGACAATTCGCCTGACGGCACAGCCGCCATTGTAAAAAAGTTACAGAAAGAATTTCCGGAGAAACTTCATATTCTCGAACGAAAAGGGAAACTGGGCCTGGGAACTGCCTACATAACCGGATTTAAATGGGCTCTGGAACACGGATACGATTACATATTTGAAATGGATTGCGACTTTTCGCATAATCCCAACGACCTGGAAAGACTTTACAAAGCGGTATTTGACGGCGCTGATGTAGCCATTGGTTCGCGTTATATTTCGGGTATAAACGTTATTAACTGGCCCCTTGGCAGGGTACTCATGTCGTATTTTGCATCGATGTACGTGCGCATTGTAACCGGCATGAAAATTATGGACACCACTGCAGGTTTTAAATGTTACAGGCGCAAAGTTCTCGAAACCATAGATTTCGAAAAAATTAAACTCATTGGTTATGGTTTTCAGATTGAAATGAAATTTACCGCATGGAAATTTGGATTTAAAGTTGTTGAAGTACCTATTGTGTTTACCGACAGAAAAGAAGGCACCTCAAAAATGAGCGGTGGAATTTTTAACGAGGCGCTATGGGGTGTAATGAAAATGAAGTTGCGGAGTTGGTTTAGGGAGTATAAACAATAGAGCAAAGGGCAAAGAGCAAAGGGCACTTGGCAATAGAAAAAACAATGTAATTTCAAAAAGCTAAATAATGAAAAAGCTAATCAAGGATGCTACCATTATAAATGAAGGTTTAAAATTCAGGGGAAGTGTTTTAATTAATAACGACAAAATTGAGCGGGTATTTCCATTTACTATACCGCAGGATTTTGATTTGTCAGGAGTGGAAATCCAAAATGCTGCCGGCCTCTACCTCATTCCCGGAGTAATTGACGATCAGGTGCATTTTCGGGAACCGGGCCTTACCCACAAAGGAGATATAGCCAGCGAAAGCCGGGCTGCCGTGGCCGGAGGAGTGACTTCCTTTATGGAAATGCCCAACACCAATCCACAAACGATAACACAGGATTTGCTGGAACTAAAATATCAACGGGCTGCCGAAGTTTCGCCGGCTAACTATTCGTTTTACATGGGCGCAACCAACGATAACCTGGATGAAGTGCTGAAAACTGACCCTTCGAAAGTATGTGGCATTAAGGTTTTTATGGGATCCTCCACCGGGAACATGCTTGTTGACGATGAAAAAATACTCTCTGAAATTTTTAAGAATGCACCTACCTTGGTTGCTACCCATTGCGAAGACGAAGCCACCATTCAAAAGAATATTGAAATTGCGCGGGGCAGGTACGGCGAAAATGTGCCAGTATCACGCCACTGTCACATAAGAAGCGATGAAGCCTGCTATATTTCTTCATCAAAAGCAGTTGAACTGGCCTCAAAATTTGATACCCGGCTGCACATTCTGCATCTTTCCACAGCCAAAGAGATGAGCCTTTTTTCATCTGGCAGCGTAATGGAGAAAAAGATTACTGCCGAAGTGTGTGTGCACCACCTGTGGTTCGATGACCGGGATTACATTTTAAAAGGCAATTTTATAAAATGGAACCCGGCAATTAAAACTGCGAAAGACAAGGAAGCGCTTTGGGAAGCCTTGCTTTCAGATAAAATTGATGTAATTGCCACCGACCATGCCCCGCACACGCGCGAAGAAAAAAACAACACCTATTTTAAAGCGCCGTCAGGCGGACCACTGGTTCAGCACTCGCTGGTGGCGATGCTCGAGATGAGCAGTAACGGAATTATTTCGGAGGAAAAGGTGATTCAGAAAATGTGCCATGCACCGGCCGATCTGTTCCGCATCGATCGCCGTGGTTACATTCGCGAAGGTTACTTTGCCGACCTGGTGCTCATCGACCCCAACCAACCCTGGGAAGTTTCAACGGATAATATATTGTATAAATGCGGATGGTCGCCGTTTGAAGGCCGGGAGTTTACGCACAAAGTGATTTCAACATTTGTAAATGGCCAGGAGGTTTATAAAAATGGCGAAGTTCAGGATGGCCTGCCCGGGCAGCGGCTGAGATTTCTTATTTGAAATTTTTTAGCTGGTTTTCGGATGTTAAAAATAATTTGTTTTAGGAAATTTATTGTTGGTGATTTGGCCGAAGTATTCCTATTTCTTCTGTTCCAGATACATTTCGTAATAATAGATAATTGAAGCCCGTACTTCGTATTCTGTTGAGGTATATGGCAGTACGTTTTGGGCATTAAACCAGACCATGAAGCTGTCGGCTTCGGCTTCGCTGGTGCCAGTTAACATCATTACCATTTCCTTGTTGTAATTCTGAGAATGCATTTCCCAATTTTGCGTAAGAGCCATAGCTTCGCGAACATCCCGTTTTTCGCGCTCACGGCGGCTGAGGTGATATTGCCAGTAAGAAATGGGGTTAAACAACGCACTAATTATGGGTGGCTTTTCATTATAAGCATCGCCACGCAGTTCTATTGGAATTTCAACCGGTTTTCCGGTCCCCAAACCCAAATCAAGGCTCGGGCGTTCACCTTTTATTTCCACCTCACCTACTGCATAACTTACAGGATTTAAGGTAAATGTAATTACTTCTATTCCCATGTAATTGTGCGGAATGTAAATCACTTTTTTCTCATATCCAACAGATGTTACAATCAGGCTGTCGATGTTGAGCACATCAAGAGTAAAGTAACCGTCGTTGTTGGTTATGGAACCCCCGCGATACCGGTTATTTACAATGTTTGCATAAGGAATACCGGAACTGTCGGCAGCATTGATTATTCTTCCTTTCAACCGAACCAGGATGGGATCGACCAGCAAAGGATCGGTTTGCGCCAGGCTTGTGTGCCATGCAAACAGTAATAAAATCAAGCTGACCAATGTGAAAATTCTCATCCTTTTTTAATTAGGCTCAAAAATATGGAAAAGATTTTTCACTTGAGGAACATAACATATTTTAACGGGGATTTTAACAAGTTTTAAAGTCGATAAAACAGAGATTTAATCTATTCAGTTGATAAAGAATTGTTACTTTTATTGCCGGATATTATTTCGAAAATTATATTAAATCATTCAAAAACAAACAAATGAGGTCAATTTTCAATTCAGTTTTTGTAGCATTAATCCTTGTTTTAACTCCATTTTCATCTTATACGCAACCCAATGATTTTGAAATTATAAAAGATCGTGTAGTGACTGAGTTAATGAAAACATCGGTTGATGATAAGCGCGTGGAGGAAATTACGGGAAGAATGAATAATGACGGAAGTTTTTCGGATATAAATTACGAGGATTTAAGCCGGACAGCAGGTTTTCCGCACCGGCATCATACAGGCGATTTGGTTTACCTGGCAAAAGCATACAAAAATAAATCATCGGATTTTTACCAGGACAAAGATGTAAAAACGGCTATTATTAAGGGGTTAAAATTTTGGGTGAAACATGATTTTGTTGGCGACAACTGGCACAATAACCAGATTAGTACGCCAACAAATTTGGTGAACCTGATGCTGATTATAGGAGATGAAATTCCAGAAGAACTGGTGAAAAAGACACAACCTATGATACGAAGGGCAACCATGGAACAGGTACCGGGAGTATTTTACGGCGCAAGACCCGGAGGAGACAGGATAGCTATTGCAGGGATTGTAGCAAAAAACTTTTTATTTCTTAATGACAAAGAGACATTTGATGAAGTTATACAGATTATTGCGGGGGAAATAAAATTTACTACCGGTGAGCGCGGGATGCAGCACGATTACAGTTTCCATCACCGACACGACAGGGTAAATAATACCACTTCTTATGGTTACGGAAAATATGCCAATGCTTTTGGTGAATGGTCATATTACGTTGCCGGAACAAGGTACGCTTTCTCTGTTGACAAAATAAATCAGTTGGTTGACTATTATCTGGATGGAATATACAAACAACTGGTGTATGGAATTTATGAAGATATCAGCGTGAAAAACCGAAGCATCTCGAACAAAGCGACATTTGGACCACGCGGTACGGAGGAGATTGAACGACTTTTGGTAAGTACAGATTACCGTAAAGATGAACTGGAAGAAATTATGCGTTTGAGAAAAGGGGAGGCAAAACCGTTGCAGTCATTTGCAAAATTCTTTTGGCAAACCGAGCATTTTGTTTTCCAACGGCCCAACTTTTATACCACTGTGCGCATGTTTTCAACCCGCAACAGAAATATGGAAGAACCTTACAACGGGCCCGGAAAAACCACACACCACCGTGCCGACGGAACCAACTACCTGATGTTGAAAGGTGACGAATACCACAACATTTGGCCGGTTTACGACTGGCAAAAAATTTCGGGAACCACCATTCTGCAAAAACCGGAACTTTATGGACCAGATGAAATTCAAAAAGAGGGGCTGACTGGTTTTGTTGGCGCGGTAACCGATGGATTATACGGTGCAGTGGTTTTCGATTTTATAAGCCCGCACGATATGACCGAAGCCAAAAAATCGTGGTTCTTTTTCGACAATGAATATGTATGTCTCGGAACAGAAATCCATTCCACCCAAGATTTGCCGGTAGTAACTACGGTTAACCAGGTGTTGATGAGAAGCGACGTTACAGTTTTGCAGAATGGCGAAATGAAAAAACTTCCCAAAGGCAGTCGGGAAATGGAAAATGTAAAATGGGTTTACCACGATAAAATCGGGTATATTTTGCCTGAGCCAGCAACTGTTCATGTGTCGAATCAGCCTGAACAAGGCCGTTGGTCGGATATTACCGATCAGAAAAATATTTCGGAAGAACTAATAACTGAGGATGTTTTTATGATGTATTTCAACCATGGAACCCGCCCAGACAATGTATCTTATCAATATATTGTGGTGCCTGATGTTAGCGAGAAGGAACTGGCGGAAACTGCCGGCAGCAACAGAAGCATCGAAATACTTTCCAATTCATCAGATATCCAGGCAGTAAAACACAAAGAACCTGGAATTTGCCAGATGGCATTTTACAAATCAGGCGAAGTCGGCATTTCCGAAGGCTTAAATGTACGAATGGACAGCCAGGGAATGGTTATGCTGAAAATGGAGGAAAACCGGATTAATGAACTGACCGTTTCCGATCCTTCCCGAAAATTGAATCGGCTATTGATTACCGTTTCAGGTGTTTATAATTCGGCAGGTGACGGATTTGTGGCTTATCCGGATAAAACCCAAAACAAAACAATTTTATTGGTTGACCTGCCGCAAGGAGTATTTGCGGGGAAAAGCGTAAATATAAAGTTGTGAAAAGGTTTACCGGATGACTTCGGAGATATCCGTTGAATAATTGGCAGTTTATTTCAACGAAGCAATCCGTTCCTCCAAAACTTTTATTTTTGCTTCGGCATCGGCCTGTTTGGCCTTTTCTTTGGCTATCACGGCTTCGGGTGCGTTGTTCACAAAGCGTTCGTTGCTTAGTTTTTTCATTACTGAATCCAGAAAACCTTTTGTGTATTTCAGTTCCTCTTCCAGTTTATTCCGTTCTTCTTCCACATCAATGAGGCCTTCCATTGGAACATAAAAGTTGGTGGATTTTACCCGGAATGATGATGCGCCTTTTACTTCATCAGAAACCATTTCAAGTGCCGACAAATTGGCCAGCTTTTGCAACACAGGTGCAAAGTCAGCTTCATAACCTTTGTCTCCTTTCTGGATTTTCAGTTCGAGTGTATCTTTATTCGGGATGTTTTTCTCTTTTCGGATGTTACGGATTCCTGAAATAGCTTCTTTTACATTTTCAAATGCAGTCAGCATTTCTTCATCGTATTTTTCAACTTTCGGAAGTTGGCTTATCATGATACTTTTGCCTTCTTTTCTATCGGTAAGCAGATGCCAAATTTCTTCGGTAATGAAAGGCATAAACGGGTGCATCAATCGAAGCAACTGGTCGAAAAGTTCCACAACTTCAGCATACGTTTTAGTGTCAATGGGTTGCTGGTAGGGCGGTTTTACAATTTCCAAAAGCCAGCCTGAGAATTCATCACGGACAGTGGTGTAAACCGTCATCAATGCCTCGGAAATGCGAAATTGCCCAAATTGCGAATCTAACGTTTCAATCACTTCGCCCAGTTTATTTCTGAACCATTCGACGGCCAATTTTGAATATTCGGGCTGTTCAATTTCTGCTGAAACCTCCCAGTTTTTCACCAGACGGAATGCATTCCATATTTTTGTTGAAAATCCGGCTCCCTGTTGTGGCAGGCTTTCATCAAAAAGCAAATCGCCTCCTGCGGGAGAACAAAGCAACATTCCCACGCGAACGCCATCGGCGCCATATTTGGCAATCAAATCGAGCGGGTCGGGTGAATTTCCCAGCGATTTCGACATTTTCCGGCGTTGTGCATCGCGCACCATTCCGGTGAAATAGACATTTTTAAATGGGTACAAATCTTTATATTCATAACCGGCAATAATCATTCGGGCTACCCAAAAGAAAATAATGTCGGGTGCAGTTACCAAATCGGAAGTAGGATAATAGTATTTTATGTCAGGATTACCCGGTTTGCGGATTCCGTCGAATACTGAGATTGGCCACAACCAGCTTGAAAACCATGTGTCAAGCACATCTTCGTCCTGGCTCAATTCATTCAGTGTCAGGTTCGGATTGCCGGTTTTTTTCCTGGCCAGTTTCAGCGCCTGTTCTGCTGTTTCAGCAACAACAAATTCACCGTCACTCAGGTAGAAAACCGGAATCTGATGGCCCCACCAGAGTTGGCGGCTAATACACCAGTCTTTAATGTTACTCATCCAGTGCCGGTAAATGTTTTTGAATTTTGGCGGATGAAACTTGATGGTGTCGTTTAGCACATTTTCCAGCGCCGGTTTCGCCAGTTCATCCATTTTAAGAAACCACTGTGCCGAAAGTTTGGGCTCAATGGCCACATCGGTACGTTCGGAAAAACCTACTTTATTTGTGTAATCCTCAATACGGGCCATATTACCTGCTTTTTCCAGTTTGGGAACAATTTTCTCGCGCACATCAAACCGATCTTCGCCGATAAAAATTTCGGCTGCTTTGCTTAATGTGCCATCATCGTTAAAAATATCGATAACAGGCAGGTTGTGGCGCAACCCTATTTCGTAGTCGTTAATATCATGTGCAGGTGTAATTTTCAGGCAGCCTGTACCGAACTCTATGTCCACGTAATCATCTTCAATAATGGGGATGGAACGGTTAACAAGCGGCACCAGCACCCTTTTTCCTTTTAAGTGTGAAAACCGGCTATCCGCAGGATTTACACAAACTGCCGTATCACCCAGAATGGTTTCGGGGCGGGTGGTTGCAATGGTTACAAATCCGTCTTCGTCTTCTATTTTATATTTCAGAAAATAGAGTTTCGATTTTACTTCCTTGTAAATCACTTCTTCGTCGGAAAGGGCGGTTTTGGCGGCAGGGTCCCAGTTTACCATGCGCACGCCACGGTAAACGATGCCTTTGTTGTACAAATCGATAAAAATTTTTATAACCGATTCGCTACGTGTTTCGTCCATGGTAAAGGCGGTACGTTCCCAGTCGCACGATGCGCCAAGTTTTTTGAGTTGTTCCAGAATGATTCCCCCGTGTTTGCGGGTCCATTCCCAGGCGTGTTCCAGAAATTCTTCGCGGGAAAGGTCGTATTTATCGATACCTTCGGCTTTCAGTTTATTAACCACTTTGGCTTCGGTAGCGATGGAAGCATGGTCGGTTCCGGGTACCCAGCAGGCATTTTTGCCTGTCATGCGCGCACGGCGCACCAGAATATCCTGAATGGTATTATTCAGCATGTGCCCCATGTGCAACACGCCGGTTACGTTTGGCGGCGGAATAACAATGGTGTAAGATTCCCGTTCATCGGGTTCGGAATGAAAATATTTCTGTTCAGTCCAGTATTTGTACCATTTTTCTTCTACTTCTGCCGGGGTATATTTGCTCGGAATTTCCATGTTATTTTATTTCAGAATTCTATCAAAAAATTGAGGTGCAAATGTACGAGGAAAAGTTTAAAAGAAAAAGGGCGCTCTATGCAGAAACGCCCCGGAAAATAAAAGTAATAAATTGCTATTCGCCCCAAATAATTTCTACTGCCGCTTTAGATATAAATTGAACATTATAATCTCTGTTTGTACTTGTACTGCCTGATTCGTAAAGGATTGCCATCACTTCAATCCGGTATGTTTCGCCAGCCTGAGCTTTATTGCTGGAATTTGCCCAGCCTGTATCGGCTATGCCAAAAGAATAATCTGTTTCATCGCCATCTAATCTTGAACTCATAAAAATCAGGTCGTTTATATTATCGTAAAGTCTAACATAGCTGGCATCTGCACCATCCACTTCCTGCCAGTAAATTTCCAGTTTTGAGTTATTGAATTTGGTGGAATCAATAACAACAATTGCCAGTTCATCCTCTTCCAACTCATCCTTTAAGGTTAATGCAGCCTCATTTGCCTGTGTGCTTTTTACCGTAAATGTATAATCGCCTGCATCCGGCATCGAATGGGTATAATCTTCTTCTTCAGGAAAAAGGCTGAAAACACGGTTGCCGGTCGGATCTGCTTCCAGTGACCACATTCCGTCCTCCGGTCCTTGAACCATTACCGAATCCAATGCTTTATTTCCCAAAACCCAAAACGCCAGTCCATACTTTTCTACGCCATCCTGTACTACTTTTTGCACAAAAACATCAGGAACTGCATCTAATGCAACCGGCTCCGGATCATCAAGGCAAGAGGTTAAAACTATAGCACCCAATACAAAAGCTGCAACACTTTTCCAAATCAATCTGTTTGTTTTCATGTTTTCTTTCATTTTATTTTAACTGGTGAATAATATACATCTGTTTTTTCCAAACGGAAAATCAGAATTTCTATTTTTAAATTTCCAATAGTTGGTTGATTCTATATCTGATAAAAGGGTTGCGTTAAAATAAATTTTTTTATTGACTTTTTGCTATCCCATTTATTTTTTAAGCCATTTTTAATAAAAAAGGATAACTGCAATTAAAACATTTCGTAACTTTTTTAGATAGTTTAAATCTATTGAATTAGGCATTTTGCCAATACATCAGGAATGAGTAAATTCGGGGTATATAATCATAGAATTATGGAGCAACAGTTTCAAAGCCTTACAATTTTTGATTTTCAGGCTAAATTTCCAGATGAACGGTCATGCTTATTCTACCTTTCAAAACTGAAATGGAAGGACGGCTATTCCTGCCCCAGGTGTGGCAACACCAAGTATTGCAATGGAGACAAGGAGTTTAACCGGCAATGTACCAAATGCCACTACATAGCATCGCCAACAAGTGGTACATTGTTCCACAAAGTAAAGTTTTCACTCCTAAAGGCTTTTTACATTGTGTATTATGTGAGCACCAACCGAAAGGGTATTTCGAGCACCGAACTGAGCCGCAAGCTTGGGTTGAGGCAGAAGACCTGCTGGATGTTCAAGCAAAAGGTAATGAATGGCATGAAGAGCAGCGGGCAGTTTAAGATAACAGGCAAGGCTGAAGTTGATGAAACAGTTGTTGGCGGGCAGGAAGAAGGTGTCCGTGGTCGGAAGAACAACAAAAAGAAGCTGGTTGTGTTTGCAATTGAGCGCAAAGGAAAGGGAGTCAGCCGTGTATATGGAAAAGTAATTCCAAAAAGCAGTGCAAAGGAACTCGGTTCGTTCATGAAAGCCACTATTGGATCCGATACTGAAATCAAAGCAGATGAATGGACGGGCTATACTCCCCTAAAAAAGGACTTTAATAATTTGTACCAAGTACCATCAGGAAAGAAAGGGGAGAATTTCCCAGACCTTCACCGGGTCATAATGGGTTTTAAAGGCTGGCTCAGGGGGATGCACCACCAAGTGGATCATCTGCAAGGTTATATTGATGAGTATTGTTACCGGTTCAACCGTAACAAAATCAAGGAGGGTATTTTTGACAACCTCCTACTGAGAATGGTCAAAGCAAAACCGCTGCCTTACAAGCTGTATTACTTAAGTGCCTAATTCAATAAATTTATTTGAAGTTTTTACTGAACCCAAAGAAAATGAAATCGTTAATTGATGATTCACATTTTGGAGAGATAACAATTAATGGGCAGTTTTACGCCCACGATGTTATTATCCGGCTGAACGGGAAGATTGAAAAACGGAAGAAAAAACTTTCGAAGGAAATATACGGGACATCGCATGTTATTTCGCTTGCTGAGGCCAAACATATTTTTGAGAAAGGAGCAAAGGGGCTCATCATTGGAACCGGCCAGACAGGTTATTTGAAACTATCGGAAGAAGCGGCAGATTTTTCCGGCAAAACAAATGTGAGGTTCGTTTATTTCCTACCCCAAAAGCAATTAAAGAATGGAATTCAGACTTGGGCGCTGCAGTTGGTTTTTTTCATATTACCTGTTGATCTGAGAAATTTCTTTCAGCCCATAATCATTCCAATAATAGTTGCACTCATGAGTGAAGCCAATGTACCGGCAATTAAAGCCGGAACGCCGTATTTCGAGAGCAGTACCCGCCTTCCGGGAGCCAACGCGCCAATGCCTCCAATTTGGATACCGATGGAAGAAAAGTTGGCAAACCCACATAATATATATGTTGCCATAATAATGGATTTGGGATGGGTAAAAATTCCGGAAGATTTTAATTCTGCCAGGCTGATGTAGCCAATAAATTCGGTAAGTATGAGTTTTTCCCCCAACAACCGTCCTACAATTACCACATCTTCAGCACCAACACCAATTAACCACATAAGCGGAGCAAAAGTGTAACCCAGTATAAATTGCAGCGAAAGCCCTTCGTAACGGCCGTTGGTGCCTTCCAAAATAAGATCATTCAGTGTTGTCCACTGCCCTATTTTTCCCACAATAAAATTGAACATGGCTATAAAAGCGATGAATGCCAATAGCATGGCCGCCACATTCACAGCCAGTTTTACGCCCTCGGTGGTTCCGTTGGTGATGGCATCGAGTACGTTACTTCCAATTTTCTCCTTACTTACTTCAATTTGTTTGTTGATGGCTTCGGTTGGTGGCACCAGCATTTTGGAGAAAATGATAGCCGCCGGAGCTGCCATAACCGATGCAGCCAGCAGGTGTTTGGCAAATTCGAGCCGCAGCACCGGATCATTCCCTCCCAGCAAGGCAATGTAGGCAGCCAAAACTCCACCGGCCATTGTCGCCATTCCGCCCGACATTACCAGCAAAATCTCCGATTTGCTCATTTTTTCGAGGTAAGCTTTTATCATTAGTGGCGATTCGGTCTGTCCCAGAAAAATATTCCCGGCTACGGAAAGCGCTTCAGCACCCGAAATTTTTAACGCACGGGTAAATACCCACGCCAGCCCGTAAACTACTTTTTGAATAATTCCCCAGTAAAATAAAAGGCTGGTTAAAGCCGAAAAGAAAATAATAGTTGGCAATACCTGAAAAAGAAAAATGAATCCATAGGTATTTTCATCCATTAAATCACCCAGCAAAAACACACTTCCTGCCTTGGTGAAATCGAGAATTTTCACAAAAATATGACCGAAAAACTCAAACCCATTCCGAATAAAAGGAACATATAACACGCCAATTGCAAGTAATACCTGTATTACCAATCCGGTAATTACAGTCCGCCACGGAATGTTGCGCCGGTTGGTGCTAAATAAAAATCCCAGCAATACAAGCACAGTCATACCCAAAAGACCCCTTAACAACGTTACAACCGAAAAAGGTTTATCTCGTTCCTTCGACAATAAAATGACAGAAGTATCTGAAGTATCATTTTCCAAAGAAAGTTGTTCGGCTGGAAGCTGATTAGGTTCAATGGTTTGGGAAAATGCTGGTTGAAAAAAGAAAATGCCGGTGCAAACAACCAGCAAAGCAAGGATTTTATTCATCTTCTCAGTTAATTTTTCTTTCGGTTACTGATTTCATCGCGCAAAACAGAAGCTTTTTCATAATCTTCGTTTTGTACTGCTTCGTTAAGCAATTCCTCCAACTCCTGTAATGTATATCGCGCAAATGGCGTCGATTCAGAAGAACCCGGTTTTTTCCCTGTTTTTCCTGATTCGGGTTGTTTGGCTTCGTCGCCTTCAAGCACTATTCCGGCTTTATTCAAAATATCTTCGGAAGTGTAAATCGGGCATCTGAAACGAAGTGCAAGTGCAACGGCATCAGACGTACGGGAATCAATTTTTACTTCCCGTCCATCCATTTCACAAAGCAATTCAGAATAGAAAATGCCCTCTTCAAGTTTGTGTATAATCACTTCAAGCAGAACAATATTAAACGCCAGAGCAATATTTTTAATTAAATCATGTGTTAACGGGCGCGGAGGTTTTAAGCCTTCCAGTTGAATGGCAATAGCCTGTGCTTCAACCGGCCCAATAATAATAGGTATCCTTCTGTCACCGTTCTCCTCCGACAAAACCAACGCATAAGCACCTGATTGTGTTTGACTTACTGACAATCCCAGAATATTCAATCGTATTTTTTGCATTCCTCCCAAGTCCGGTTTTTATTGTGAAAACAAATATAGCAATCATTTTGGGAATAGATCAGTTATAAAGGTGTGTTTTCTTTTTCTGAAACAGCCGCAAGGATTCTGAAGTTTGTGAAAAATATTTCCTCAACATTTGCCAATTATCTAAAAATAACTACTTTTGCAGTCCAAATTTTGAACCGTTCGGGCTCAACAAGAGGAAACAAGAGTGATTCCCGCCTGCCGGTGTAACATTTAAAAGTTGAAATTATGTACGCGATTGTAGAGATTGCAGGACAACAGTTTAAGGTTGAAAACGAAAAAAAACTGTATGTTCATTTGCTTGACGCCAGCGAAGGCGACTCGGTTGACTTCGACAAGGTTTTGCTTGTTGACAACGAC
This sequence comes from Mariniphaga sp., assembly GCA_019429205.1. Classification (GTDB taxonomy): domain Bacteria; phylum Bacteroidota; class Bacteroidia; order Bacteroidales; family Prolixibacteraceae; genus Mariniphaga. The sequence goes on from JAHYIT010000058.1 coordinate 18,819, forward strand.
GGCAAAGTGGCCGTAGGAACCCCCACCGTTAAAGGTGCGAAAGTAACAGCCAAAGTGCTGGAACATGTAAAAGGCGATAAAGTGCTGGTGTTTAAAAAGAAACGGAGAAAAGGCTATAAAAAACTCAACGGCCACCGTCAGCAGTTCACGCAGATTCAAATTGAAAATATTGTTGGATAACTAAAAAATAGATTACCATGGCTCATAAAAAAGGTGTAGGTAGTTCGAAAAACGGACGCGAATCGGAAAGCAAACGACTGGGAGTAAAAATTTACGGAGGTCAATATGCAAAAGCTGGTAATATTTTAGTTCGCCAGCGTGGAACACAACATTATCCGGGCGAAAATGTTGGAATGGGGAAAGACCATACCTTGTTCGCACTTATCGACGGAACCGTAATGTTTCAGAAAAAAAGAAAAAACCGCTCATACATTTCAGTTGAACCGGTTATTGATGTTGACGTGGCAGTTGCCGAAGCTCCGTCTCCGGTTGCTGAAGAAAAACCAAAGGCAAAAGCTGAACCTGCAAAAGCAGAAAAAGTGGCCGCAGAAGTTGAAACTGAAGTTGTTGAAGCAGACGACCTGAAAAAAATTGAAGGTATCGGACCAAAAATTGCCGAAATTTTCAATGCAGCAGGAATAAACACATACGCTGAACTGGCTTCTGCATCAGAAGACAAGCTGAAAGAAATTCTGACAGATGCCGGAAGTCGCTATGCTTCAAAAAATCCTTCCACCTGGCCGCAGCAGGCTAAACTGGCTGCCGAAGGAAACTGGGATGAACTGAAAGAACTCCAGGATCACCTCAAAGGTGGTATCGAAAAATAAGCTACTTAAATAATAGTATTTGAGAAAATCTCCTGTTGTTGTCAGCAGGAGATTTTTTTGTTAATGAAAGAATAAACTTCCAAATAAATCTCTAATTTTGAAATAAAAAAATTGGGAGAAAATGAATTTATAAAGTATCTTGACAAAAACAGTAATGACAGGATCAGAATTTATCTATTAGTTGAAAAGGGAAATATTAAAGATATTATTTTACAATTTGAATCATTTATTCAGGGGAAATGGCACCCAATTGTCAGATACGATTGTGCACATGGTTTTTTTCACCGGGATGAAATGTTTCCTGACGGAACAAAAGAAAAACAAGTTATTGAATTTAACGACCTTGATGCTGCCTTAACCTATGCTGAACAAGATTTGAAGGATAGATGGGAGTACTATAAAAACAGATTTTTGAGAGGATTGAAAAATGACAAATAAGGAGACGGTTAACAGAAATATTGGATTAACGTTTGATTTCATACGCGAAATCATTAAAAATCCCAAATTAGCGAATAAAATTCAGAATAATTCAACCATTGATTTTCTTCAAAAGGATTATCCTGAAAAGATTACTTCAGACAAGAATCTCACTGACAGGTTTATTCGTGTAAAACGAAGTTTCGAGGTTATTTAACTGGACTCATTCGAATTAAAAACCTATCAGCAACACAAAAATTAAGAAATTCATTTATTAGCTTTGCACCTTCAAATCAAAATAATATGCTCAACCTGAAATTTATACAGGATTACCCGGAGTTGGTAATTGAAAAACTGAAGAAGAAAAATTTTGACGCTACTGAAATTGTCAACACCATCGTTGACTTATACCGGCAAAAAAATGAAGCGCAGCAAAAGGCTGAACAGGCCAAAGCAGAAATGAATAAGATTTCCAGGGAAATCGGGAATCTGTTTCGTGAGGGCAAAAAAGAGGAAGCCGATTCTGCCAAAGCCCGTACTTCAGAATTGAAAGATACCATTAAACAACTGGACGGGCAGTTTGCCGAGATTGAAAAGAAAGTGTCCGAACTACAGATTTTGCTGCCTAACCTGCCGCACGATTCGGCGCCTTTTGGTAAGGGAGCCGAAGACAATGAAGTAGTGAAATCGGGAGGAGAAATTCCGCAGCTTGATGAAAACGCACTTCCTCACTGGGAACTGGCACAAAAATACAACCTGATTGATTTTGAGTTGGGCGTGAAAATTACCGGCGCAGGTTTCCCTGTTTACCGCGGAAAAGGCGCGCAACTGCAGCGGGCACTTATCAATTTCTTTTTGGATGAAAACCGCAAGGCCGGCTACGAAGAAATTCAGCCGCCGCTGGTGGTGAATGAAGATTCCGGCTTTGGTACAGGGCAACTTCCCGACAAGGAGGGCCAGATGTACCATGTTACCGGGGATAATTTGTATCTGATTCCCACCGCTGAAGTACCGGTAACCAACATTTACCGCGATGTGATTCTCGACGCCAAAGACCTTCCCGTAAAAAATACGGCTTACAGCGCCTGTTTCCGACGCGAAGCCGGTTCGTACGGAAAAGATGTGCGCGGCCTGAACCGCCTGCATCAGTTCGATAAAGTGGAAATTGTGCAAATTGCCCACCCCGAAAAGTCGTACGAAATTCTGGAAGAGATGGTGAAGCACGTGGCCAGCCTGGTGGAAAAGCTGGAACTGCCTTACCGCATTTTGCGGTTATGCGGTGGCGACATGAGTTTTACTTCGGCGCTTACTTACGACTTTGAAGTGTGGTCGGCAGCCCAGCAAATGTGGCTGGAGGTGAGTTCGGTTTCCAACTTCGATGCATTTCAGGCCAACCGGTTAAAACTGCGTTACCGCGATGAGAATTCGAAAAAACCACAGGTTGCACATACACTGAACGGCAGTGCCCTCGCGTTACCCCGCATTGTAGCAGCTTTGCTGGAAAACAACCAAACTTCGGAAGGAATAAAAATTCCGGCAGCACTTGTGCCTTACACCGGATTTGAGATGATTTAGATACTCATATTCCAATGTCGTTAGTGAATCCAGACTTCGACTACGCTCAGTCTGACTGTTACCCTGAGCGTAGTCGAAGGGTGTCCACGGTGCTACTACTGATATTTTTTTCTTAAAAAAACGACATTGACTCATATTCCGGAATATTCCCTATTTTTGCCCAAACCGTTGATAATAAATATGGTTCAGATTATAGGGAACAGGATAATACAGGCAATTTCTCATCAGGCAGCAAAGGCCAGCTATTTTTGCGCTGCTGAAAATATTTCTTCAAAACAAAAGGTACACGAACTGCGCCGCGGTTTTAAACGGCTGCGTGCATTGCTTCGGTTTTTTAAAGAAATACCAGACAGTGCGGCTGGCCAACTTAATCAGGATATCCGGAATTTTGGAAAATTGCTTGCACCGTTGCGGGAATCAGCAGTGAATCTGGATTTATTTGACAAAAACATTTCCTCCAACAACCATTTGCCGGAGAAGAAAATAAGAAATGCCCGCGAACTGCTGGTTCAAAAAAATAAATTGCTGGTTGAGCGTGGATTTTTGGAAAACAACCTGCACAATACCATCCGCACATTTTTCGATGGTTTTGATGAAATCCTCACAAAAAACAACAGTGAATTTCCTGTTCGCATTCAGTTTTACAGTGAAGTGAGCCAGTCGTATCTGAGAAGTATTTCAATTTATCAGCAATTACCTGCAAATCCACCTCCCGAGGAATGGCACGAATTGCGAAAAAAGCTGAAACGGTTATGGTATCAGCTCGATTTTATTAAGTTTTTGCATCCGCGTTATTTTAAGTTGAAAACCGACCAGTTGAACAAAATTACCGACCAGTTGGGCGATGACCACGATTTACATGTATTTTTAGAAGATTTACTGGCTGAAAGTTACGGGTTCGATCAGGAAGAATTGCGCATTCTTGTCAACCAGACAGAATACCTTCGCGAGTTAAATCAGTTGAAACTTCAACCCCGGCTGAAACAATTTTTCACCGCCCCGCCCGGGGAATTCAACCAAAAACTGGAACGGTTTTTTAAACTGTAATCACTTCATTTTTAAAAACTGTACTTCCTTGTGCGATAGAAAACGCCATTTACCTCGTGACAGGTTCTTTTTGGTGAGCCCGGCAAAATATACACGGTCGAGTCTCTTTACCTTGTAGCCCAGATGTTCGAATATGCGCCGTACAATACGGTTGCGTCCGGAATGGATTTCAATTCCGACTTCCGTTTTAACATTTCCGTCGATATAACTGATGGCATCGGCAGCAATGCGCCCGTCTTCCAGTTCAATACCCTCGGCAACCTGCAGCATATCGTTTTTGGTAAGCGGTTTGTCGAGCGATACCTGGTAAATTTTTTTGATATTGTGGCTGGGATGCGTCAGCCGGTCGGAAAGCTCGCCATCGTTGGTAAACAGCAGCACACCGGTGGTTGTTTTATCGAGGCGCCCTACCGGGTATATCCGCTCGTCGCAGGCGTCTTTTACCAAATCCATCACGGTGCGTTCGGCATGAGGATCATCGGTAGTGGTAACAAAATCTTTGGGCTTATTCAGCAGCAGGTAAATTTTCTTTTCGGCATTTAACTTTCTGCCGTCGAAACGTACATCATCGTTCATTTTTACCTTCACGCCCAGCTCGGTAACAATGTCTCCGTTAACGGTAACCAATCCGGCCGAAATGTATTTATCGGCTTCACGGCGGGAACAAACACCTGCATTGGCAATAAACCGGTTCAGCCGCATTTCACCGGTGGTAGCGGTTTTTTTCGGTCTTTTTCCCGGAAGCGAAACCTCTTTTTTTACCGCGGGTTCAGCTTTCTTTTTAAGCTGAATCACTTTTTTTCCCTCTGCCGCACGGCGACCTCCCCTTTGCGGACGTTCCTGTTTCGCTCCAGTTTTTACAGACGGTTTTTTGCCTGCTTTACCTGTGCGGCCTTTGCTGAAATTTCTGTTCATGACGATTACTCCATTTTTATACAAAGGTCGGAAAAATTACCGAGGAAAACAGTTTTGTTGGATTATGAAAATTAGTCACGGCAGTTTTTTTATCTGCCGGGATTAATAAAAACAGTTTTTATCTTTTCACCACCAGTTTCCCTTGCAGCACTTCATCTTTGTATTTTACACGCACCATATAAATCCCTTCAGTCCAGCCGGAGGTTTGTATTTTGGCGTTTTTGCCCCTCAGGTTGGTTTTTTTCTCTTTTAGCAACTGGGCCGGAGAGTAAACTTCCAGTTCCCATTCGGCATTTTCGTCAAATTCAGTGTCCTCCGATGTTGTTTCAATAGAAAGTGTTGTTTCGCCTGTGGTTGGATTGGGAGTAAACATCAAATAGTACCCGCAATTACCTTCCACAAAATCCAAAAATTTTAAGGTAATATAACCACATTCCGAATTTACATAAATCTCACCGGTGTCCTCCTCGTAAATTTTATCAATGTGGATTACAATATAGTCATCCCCTTCATCCAGCACATCGTAATCGAAATTAAAGTCGAATTCAACATCATTTATCCCTTGATCGTCAAATAAAAAAAACGGATAAAGGCATATCCAGTAAGAACTATTATCGCACACCTCAAATGGTCCTCCCGGGCTTCCAGAAACCGGGTCTCCGTACCTTTCTTCCACATATACTGTAAAATCACTGGCATCTGGTTGGCCTACCCAAATATTTTTGCTGGTTGCCGCAGTTGTCCCCGAGGGAGTGGTTACAGTTAACGAAACTGTTCCCGTTCCATCTAAGAAGGTCCTTTCCACAGTGTATTTCGGAGTCCCGTCGCCATCTACTTCACTCAACGGGCCGGTGCAATTCCAATCATAGTTCAAATCTATATCGGTAAAAGTAGATTCCGAAAATGTCCGGTGTGAAGCATCGCATATGGCACTGAAATTCCCTGAGATGACGGGTTTGTCAATATAATAATAACTCAAAGTTAATCCATATTCGGCATAAGGACAATCTGCAGGTTTGTGTCTGTACCTTGGCAATGCTCCCCATTTAGAAACAAAATAGTCAGTATTCGAATCAACGATTGCTGAATGGTCTTTTTTATTTACCCAACGATAACCATATAATGTATTTTCCCATCTCCAGTAAGAGCCATAAAATACCTTTGCTTTGGTAACTTTGTCTGGTATAGCGTGATATCCACCATTATTTGTCCAATACTCAATAATATTTGTAGGTGTATTGGTAGGTGTTTCTGAATGGTCTAAATAGAGTCTGTCTATAAAGTCGGCAGTTTTTCCGTTTGTTTTTCCTTTGATTGTTTTTCGGTGTATATTTGTCCATAATCAGTTGTAATATTATCTATCGTTGCGCCCCATTTTGTTGTTTTTTCGTTCTCCCTTCTTTTTCCGCTGTTTTTCCGCACCATTTTTTGATTTTGGAGCATAGTTTTCCCTTG
>JAHYIT010000059.1 GCA_019429205.1 Mariniphaga sp.
TTTCACATAGTGGTATTTGTAATAGTCGCCCCAGGATTGGATTGGGCCGCTGAACACTTCGGCAGCCCGGCCTTGTTCATCAATTTTATACAGCGATGCGGTGGCAGGCGGTGTGTCTTTTTTGTCGAGCTCAATGACCGAAACTTTGGGTTGCGACGGGAGGTAGCCCACCTGCGAGAACCCGATGTTGGGCTCCCGAATCCAGTCGTCGATAGCATGGGGCTCAATAGTCCAGCTCAGCACCTTGCCTGTTTTTCCTGCCGGAAGCAGACTGCGCACCACAAACCAGCCGTTTTGTGCCAGCACGCGGCCGTCGAACAGCATGATGTCGGTATCTTCGGAAGTGATTTTTACCCGCCGTTCCGGGTCTTCGGGCGCCAGCAGAAAAGTGTGGCCGGATTCCAGCGGAAGCGGATCTACAAACCGGCCGGTTCCCCGGTCGTCGGACGTGACGTACCCTTTGTATTGTTTTATTTTTTCGCTGTTGGGCCTGGTAACGGTGTTGCCCACCACATAGCGCGGGAACCGGTTGAGGCGCCCGTCGGCCAGGTAGGTCTTGTTCCAGTATTGCGAGGGCAGGAACTCCAGGTTAAATCCGGCAGCCCCTTCCAGTTCGGCGGGAACGGGTTTGTCGAGGTAAACGGCAATCTCGACGCCTTTGCCTTTGGCAGTGACCACCACCCGCGAATCGAAACCGTAATCTCCGTAACTTAAAATCGATTCGATGGCATTCGACTCCCGGTTTACCGTGCGGGTGGGAATGGCCGGAACCAAATCCCACTGCTCCGGCGTGTTGGAGAGCCGCACCGCGCCGCCCTGCGCGGTTCTTACACCATGGTGAATCAGTTCGATGCCGGCGGTTTTCTCATCGTTGAACCCTCCGGTAAACAGGTTGCTGTAAAACAGAACGTTCACGCCCTGTGTTTCGAAATATTCCAGTTCATTGAGTTTTAGCTCCTGCCCCGGAGCCTGCTGAAATGCCGCCAGCAGCAGCGTTAAAAGTGTTGGAAATGTAAGTCGTTTCATAATGGTTAAAATTAAGCCGTGGTATAAAAATCAATTTGGTCTGCCCCGGTTGCTCCTGCATCGGGAAAAACAAATCTATTTAAAAAGTGGTGGGAAACAAAATTATTTTTTTTTGATAGGGTAAGATTGTGTCAGATTCTCAAAAAATTTTTGTCCATGGTTGGTAAATGTTGCGGAGCAGATTTCAGAAAACGCTAATGTCCGTTACGACTGAACGGTGATGCGACAGTGATTATTATCGGAGCGCCGATGTCAACCGCACCACACCCGCCCTGAAATTTGCACTTTATTATTTACATATGTTTAATTAAGTCCAAGACTCCTTATATATGCTTCATTATTTGACGGTCGCCCTATAAATTCTCCAACAGCCTCTATTATATCTCTTTGTGTTCCATTTGCCAGAATCAATTCACGAAACCTTAACCCGGTTTCTTTATCTAAAAGTCCATTTTTTTCAAATTCAGTAAACATGTCTTGAGCATATACTCCTGCCCATAAATAACCGTAGTAGTAAACAGGATGTGTGTTAATGTGAATCCAGCTAGCTTGAGGATGAGTTCCTTCAACATACATTGGCATTAAATCCAATTCGTCATCTATTTTTTGCCATAATTCATCTGTATCAATACCTATTTCAGGACTGTATTTATCATATAAATTCATGTCGTAAATACATAATCGAAGAGAAGACATTGCATAATAACCTGAAGAAACATTTTTCGCATTTAGCAAATTATTGAAAATTTCTTTAGGTAATATCTCTCCTGTTTCATAATGTTTGGCAAACGAACTGAGTATTTCATAATTCCAAATCCAGTTTTCAAAAATTTGAGACATAGATTCTACAAAATCTGGTTTGGTATCAGCTTGTAATGTAAACTCACCGTGATAGGACAATCCATCAACAATATGTCCAAATTCATGAAATAACGTACTTAGTTCGTCAAAGCTAAGTAATGATGGCAATGTTTCTGTCGGTGGAGTAAAATTACCTAAAAGCATATTAACAGGAACTTCATAACCGTTCTTTGTAGCTTTTCCGTTACAAAGTGTTACACCATAAAACCATGATTCCTTGTTTGGTCTGGGGAACAAGTCCAAATAAATCCTGCCTTTCAAATTATTTTCTTCAAATACTTCAATCATATCAACATCTTTATGCCATACTGATGGATTGTTTACCTTTCTAAATTCAAGCCCCAACAATTCTTCATAAATGGAAAATAATCCGTTTAGACATGAATCCATTGGCAGATAATTTCTTATTTTTTCATGGTCAACCTGGTACTGTGTTTTTAATATTTGATTATTATAGAAACCAATATCCCACGGTTTTAATACAGCAGTTTTACTTCTGGTTTCCTTTCTCTTTATAGAATTTAATAATTCAATGTCAGATTTTGCCTTCCCCCTCAATTTGTCAACTAAATCATCAACAAAAGCCCATACAGTTTCAGGATTTTTTGCCATTTTATGGAGCAGATTATACTCGGCATACGATTGAAACCCCAAATTTTTGGCTAATTCATAGCGTTTTTGTATAAGGCTATCCAGAATATCAAGATTTTTATCTGAAGCCCTATTTCTATACCTAAAATAAAACTCTTTTCTTGTTTCATCATTTGCAGCATTATTAAATATGGGCTCGGCTGTGGCATTAATTATTGGAATTTCATATCTATTATCTCCAACTTTGTATGTGTTCTTAAAGTTTTCAGGGAGACCAACAATTCCATTCTCATCAAGAATCAAAACATCATAAAATGCATTCATATTATCAGAGTATTCAGAACTAAGCTGGTTAATTTCTTTCGTTAGTTTTTTAAATTCACGAAGTTTTTCTTCTGTTAAATTAACTCCGGATTGTTCAAATCTGAAAATCAAATCATCTACTAATCTTTTTTTATATTCAGCTAATTGGTTATAAATATCGGACGATTTGTAACTTATCATTTTATCAAATATTTCTTTATCAGAATAAAAAGTTGTTGATAAAGAATCCAGCATTTGATAACCGGCAAGCCCTTTTTCTCTTGAAAGTATATCGGGTGATACCCAATACAACATAAAACAATTATTACTAGCTTTGAACATGTTGTTTTCAATTTCATCGAATGCACCAAACAAATTTTCAAATAAAAAAGTTTCGTTTTGTTTGATTTTCTTTAAATCTGACACTGTCCGTTCAAGAGTATAATTAGCATATTCTTCGATATCACTTGCAGATACATTGGCATAATCAACAGGAACATTGATATTCTTCAAAAATGGATTCATTAATGTTTCTGTTCTATTTGTACATCCAAGAATGAGTTGGAATAGAATAAAATAATACAGTGATTTCATTGATTTAAGTTTTTGAATATCAATTTAAGAATATTTTCTCATTCAACAGTAATCATTTTTTTTAATTTCTTGTAACTTGTTTATCCATTCATTTTTTTTATAACTACTGCACAAACGGTTGTTGGAGATGTACAGGTATTAATGTTTCCTGAAACTTCAATGATTTTTTGTTCGGTCATTTCAGCATTCATCCGGGTTTAAATTTTAACGGACTAAAACTATAAAACGATTTGATTATAAGCAAGTGCCGGAAGGAACTTTTGCAAAAAATAATAAGCACAAATTTAAAGTTATCGAAAGAGGTCATCCCGGAGTGCCAGGCGGTGGCGAAAAGAAGTTCTATGCCTCTGCCAACCCGAGCGGAGAGATGACACTTACCGGATTGACCAAATCCATTGAGAAAATCAGTACCGTGAGCGGCGCCGACATCCGCGCCGTGTTGTATGCCATGGTTGACGTGATGCAGGACGCACTGGCCAACGGGCAGATCGTACGCCTGGGCGAACCGGGCAGCCTTCGGGTGGTTCAGGGTCTGATTCCTATCTCCTTATTGGCATCTACCAATGTGTCAAAAATAAATTCCTTGTACCTTCTTTGAAAATCCTTGTCTGTTGTGAATTTTTTAAATATCTCCGTTTGGCTGAATAAATACTGTTGCATGAGTTCCTCCAGTTTCTTGTCTGATGAAATCTTTGCATTTTGTTTGTCGGAATATTTTACGGCATCCATAATGTCCTTATTTGCTTTCATTTCATCAGGTAACTGTTTGGTAAGAATTTGCCTTACCTTGTCTTTGTCCGACCAATCAATATCGCCAAAACGCTGATTGAAAGCGCTCAAAATATTTTCCAGCGTATCCAAATCAGGTTCTTGTTGTCCACCCCCAACATCAACAGGGATTGGGGAGACTTCGCCTGGTTCGGGTTCCAAAGCAATATTTTGTGTTGTAGTTTTCGAAGGACGGTAACTGTCCATGTCGATACTTTCCAAAATTCCTTCGGCTAAATCATCGGTTTGGTCGATGTATAATTTCGGAACAAGGTATTTTAAGTACCAGAACAATTTTTCCCAATCCTGATTATTGAAATCCAGGATTTTAGCCAAATAGCTGTACACCCGCAAAAATGATTTTGCTTTTGCCTTGAAATCAATTTGATGGTCTTTGCTTAAATCATTTTTAAATATTTCAGCCGACCTGTCAATTATCGGGTCAAGTTTTGTGCGATCTTCGCCTTCAATGTATTTTTCAAAGAAATCATCAACCTGGTAATTGCTGTACACCTCGAAAACTTCCATTGAGTCCACCAAATCGTTGAGTTTGTTCGGATTGGTTTCTTCGCTTAAAATGGTTGCGGTGTAGTACGGTTTAAATGCCAACTCTATTTCTTCAGCATCGTTGAAAAAGTCTAAAACGAAAGTGTCTTTTTTGTGTGGTTTTTTCGCTCTGTTCAATCGTGAAAGCGTTTGAACCGCCTGAACTCCTGCCAGTTTTTTATCCACGTACATGGTATGCAGCAACGGTTCATCAAAACCGGTCTGGTATTTTTCGGCAACAATCAAAAAACGGTATTCAATTTTTTTAAAGTTTTTGGGAATATCGGTTTTAAAGGATTTGAAGTTGTTCATGGCAACCTCGGTATAATCAATTCCCTGAACATTCTTTGTTCCCGAGAATGCTACAATGGCTTTGTACGGCGATTTTATTTCCTTCAAATAAGCATCAAAAGCGTGTTTGTATTTAATGGCACATTCAATGCTTTTGGTTACCACCATTGTTTTTGCTTCACCATTTATTAAATAACGTACATCGCGGTGAAAATGGTCAATCATAATTTTTGCCTTTTCGGCAATGGCAAATTCGTGGCCTTCAACATAAGCACGAAGTTTTTTCTGAGCCTGTTTGGTATCAAATTCAGGATTATCTTCAACGGCTTTTATCAGTTTGTAAAAACTGTTGTACGTGGTGTAATTCCTTAAAACATCCAGAATAAATTCTTCTTCAATGGCTTGTTTCATGCTGTACACATGAAAAGCATAGAATTTGTATTTTTCCTCTCCGTTTTCATCAATGTAAGTTTCCTGTGATTTTACGCCAAACGTTTCGAGTGTTTTGTTTTTGGGTGTAGCAGTAAACGCAAAGTACGAGCCGTTGGTAATCATTTTTCGGCTTTCAATCAGTTCGTTTATTTTATCCTCCAACGTTTTTTCTTCCTGTTCTTCTTCTTCTTCGCTGTGCTTGTCGGCTAAAACGGCATTCATTTTCGATGAAGTTTGCCCGCTTTGTCCGCTGTGCGCTTCGTCAATAATTATCCCGAAATTCATAGCAGGCATGTCAGTCATTTCGTCCAACAGGAACGGAAAGATCTGAACCGTGCAAACAATCACTTTCTTACGGTTGGCAAGGGCTTCTTTCAGTTTGCTTGTTTTACTGCCTCCAACGTTGGTAATGTGTTCAACAATTCCTCGTTGTGGTGAAAATTGTTTTATGTCCTCGCTTAACTGTTTGTCCAGCACAATGCGGTCGGTAATGACAATCACCGAATCGAATAAATGATTTTCACCTTTGGTATCGTACAAACCATGGAGTTGATGCGCCAGCCACGCAATGGATTTTGATTTGCCTGAACCGGCAGAATGCTGAATTAAATATTTGTTTCCAACGCCGTTAATTTTTGCATGGGCAAGAATTTGCCGAACTGCGGTAAGCTGATGATAACGGGGAAAAATCATCACGCGTTTTACTTTCCTGGATTCCTCAGAGATTCCTTCAACTACCTGGGCAAATTTGTCGATGATGTTGGCTAAAGAATGTTTGGTTAAAATTTCTTCCCACAGATAATGGGTTTTTAAACCATTGGGATTTACCGGGTTTCCTGCTCCGAACGGGGCAATGGGTTTGCCCTCGTTCAGGCCTTTGTTGAAAGGAAGAAAGAATGTTTTTTTCCCGTTTAGCTGCGTTGTCATAAATACCAGTTCGGTATCGGCGGCAAAATGCACCATGCAACGGGCAAAGCTGAAAATCTTTTCTTTCGGGTCTCGGTCGGTTTGGTATTGGCGGATTCCGTAATGAACGGTTTGACCGCTTAACGGATTTTTGAGTTCGCATGTTATGATGGGTAAGCCGTTTAAGAAAACGGTTAAATCCAACCGGTTGGCATTGTTGGAACTATACACCAATTCCTGTGTTACCGAAAAAATATTGGCCTGGTATTTTGTAAGGTCTTTTTTATTGTAATTCGATGAGGGTTGTCGGTAAAACAACTCCACCGTTTTATCGAAATGTTTTACGCCTTTACGCATAACCTCAATAATGCCCAGTTTTTGAATTTTCTCATCCAACCGCACCAGAAAAGAGCGTTCGCCCTTACGCTGAATCATTTCGTAGGTTTCGGACTGGGTTTCTTTTATGAATTCCCAAAGTTGCTTGGGGTTAATGCAAAACTCCTTGTCAAAATCGTTCGAAACGCTTTCACGAAACTCGTTTTTCTCCACAAGTTCTTTAACGATGTATTTCTGGAATCCTTTTTCGCTTGTATCGGTGAATTTATTCATTTTAGTCACATCTTGTTACATATTCAAAAACCTGTGAATCAATATTATATCGTTTTTAAAATTGAGTTTAGTTACATCCTGTTACATGGTTTCAGCCTGCCCAAAACGGAATATACATACGTGATGATTCATATTCAAGAATTAAACCCGAATCAATGGTTTCCCGTATCAAACGGGAAATAACAGGATAACTCTTCTTATCAATATCAAACCTTTCACGTAAACTCTGGTTCGACATATAATCGCCGGACACATATTTTAAACAACAGTGCTGATAACATGCCCTTATTTTATCGGGTTTCGACATTTGGCGCAGTGATTTGGGCGAGTACAAAACAACCCGCGTGTAGTTATCGCCGGCAATAAATTCAGGTGCAGGCAATTGAAATACTTCAATTTGAGTAATCACCTTATCAACACCGCTGTCCCGTTCTTCGCAAATATTCATGCGGCGCATCATTCCGGCCAACATCTCATTCCGGCTTTCGGGGCTGTGGTCGATAAAACGTTTGGTATCAATTAATGGTGCGCCGGGATTGGTAATTTCAATGCGGTTGTCAAAAATTTCAATCATCACACTCATGCCACGGATGCTAAAATCCTGATGAATTAAAGCGTTGGCTATCAATTCGCGAATGGCCAACTCCGGGTAAACCCTCACTTCTTTTCTGAAAACACGGTCAATTTCTTCGTTTGAAGGCAGTTTGTCGTTTACGTAGTTTACCAATCGTTCAAAAGCTACGGCGTAACCTGATTTTTCAGCTTGTTCCTTAATGGTTTGCAATTTGTTATTGCCTTTGTAAATAATTACCCGTGACGATTTTCGGGCGAGATTTTCAAATTTATCCAAATTGGCAGCGAAAAGTATTGCCCCCAAATTGGTGATGTGATATTTTAGAAGCCTTTTTACAATTAACTTCTCTTCCTCCAACCTGGCAAGTATTCCTTCTTTATTTGTGGGTAAGGGAATATTCAGCAATTTAAATACAGAAGGATAATCAAGGAGTTCAAGTACTTTATCTGCAGAAATATTTCGAATAGCAAAATCTTTTTCAAAAACAATTTGTTTTGCTTTTTGCCAAATTTTGCTCTCTTTTTCGGGATGATCTTTTAGTTTTTTAGTATAAGTACCAACTCTTACATAAGCTTCACCTCTGAAAAGCACCGGACGGTTGCTTGCTGGTTCAATTTGAAAAAGCACTATATTTTTTGACTGATAATCAAATTCAAATATTTTTACTCCCACCTTTGGTTCCAATTGGGTTGCTAACCAGTTCTCGAGCTCCTGATTGCCAATCTTTTCAGCACGGGGTTTAAAATCAGTTCCAACAGCCTGATGTTTATCGTTTTCGATGCCAAATACAAGATAACCAAATTCTTTATTTTCGATGCATGCCGAATTTGCCAGGGCGGAAATATATTCACCAATACGCTGTGGATTTGAGTTGTTTATCTTAAACTCCACCCACTCGCTCTCGTGAGGCAAAGCTCTTAGTTCATCAATCAATATGTTTAATTCCTCTTTATCCATGGTTCAGTTACATCCTGTTACATATTCAAACTGCTAATATACAAAGTTTTGGCGGGTTGGTTTTTGCGTTTAGTCACATCCGGGTCACAGGATACTTTCAACTGCCCCGTTACAACTTGGGTGATTAAACTTTCTTGATATTCTTTGGCTTTTTCGATTTCGATTTGGGCTTTTAAAATAATTTTATTCAATTCCTTGTGTTTATTTTCTATTGCGTAAACAATTTTCAACTGGTCTTCTTTACTCGAAGGATAAACAATATCTAAATTTTTTATTAAACCAATTGTTAATCTTGTCAACGCTGAACCTTGAATTTTGCTAAACATCTGGTCAACAGATAAAGGTGATATTAGAATATATCTTAATAACTCGGGCAAGATTTTTTTTCTGCTTGGGGTAATAATTGCTAATGATGATAAAGCAACAAAATCGTTAGTATCACGGACACTATAAGCTCGCCCTATTGTTCCATCTTTTGTGAGTAAAATATCTCCAAAATTTGGTCTACAACCAGTTCTTTCAAGTTTTATGAAATCTTCCACTGAAATTTTTTTGCAATTAATCAAGTCAATGTTGTTTTCCTTACCTACATCAGTTACGGTCACATAGCTTTTACCCTCAGTTAATGTTTGTGGAGAAAAATGAGAACCATCAGTAATCCCATTGCATAAATATTTCAAACAAATACTGATAGTTTTATATTTACTAATAACTTCATTTATATAAACACCTTTCTGCTCCTCCAACAACTCAATCAACCGTTCTTTTTTAGCAATAAACTCCTGAATTTGTTGGGTTTTGCGGTCGAGGTAGGTAACAATGGCGTTTTGGGTTTCGAGGGGCGGTACTATGCTGTACATGCGTTTGAAATCGACATAACGCAAACTCAACTGGTCATCAACAATTCCATAAGAAAAACGCTTGCTGTAATTGGTGTAAAAACCAGTTCGAAACATGTAATGGAAAAATCGTTGGTTTATTTCCATTTTTGGTTTTAAAACCACATAAGCTGGACTTGTAATTCCTTGATAATCGCTGTACCCCAATGCACCTTGCCACATTCTCATTCGGTTGTATGCAATGTCACCAATCTTAATCAGTTTATATTTGCTTTTATCCTCGTTACTGCTATCTTTTTTTATATCATTTTCACTTTGCCGTATTACCCCTTTCCCAATGGTAACGGAAAGAAGTTCTTCGTTATCAAAACCTCGCTCAATCCTTTCCCTAAAAATGGTGATATTGGGTAAGAGTTTCCAGCCTTCGGGCAATTGGGAAATGTAATCGTACTGAACGGGCTGATATGTTGCGTATGGTTTCAGTTTGCTCATATCAGTTATCTTTTTTCCAATCGGGTGCTTCAATAACAATCGATTTTGTTTTATCTCTGGTTTTAAACTCGTCGTACCGTTGCTGTTTACGCATCCAAAAATCTGCAGGTATTTTTGTTGCTTTCTCGAATTTTATGGCCAATTCAGGTGTTATAGCACTTGTACCAGCTAGTATGACTTTAATTATTTTTTCGGGTAATTCGGTTTGAAAAGCAAATTCTTTTATGCCTATATCCATTTCTTGAAGTTTTTCTCCTAAAGTAACTGACGGTTGAAAAACAATTGTCGGAATGTATTGATTAATCGCCATAATTCATGCTTTCTAATGTTGTTTAAACTTAATCAGAAATAATTTCATGTAAAATACCGTCAGTTTCTTTTTCGAGTTGCAGAATTTCGGCTGTAATTTCTTCAATACTGCGGGGCGGAACATAGTTGTAAAAATAGCGGGTAAACGATATGTCGTACCCTTTTACGGTTTTGCTGTGGTCAATCCAGGCGTCAGGTACGTGTTGCAGAACTTCACGCTCAAAATAGGTTTGTATGTCTTCGTTCAACGGCACATTCTCGGTATCCCGTAAATCACCGTTGGCTTCGTAAACAATTATGCCGTCCTTTTCGGTTTTCTTAATTACCGGGTCGGCATCCTCGTTTTTCCATGTAATGGCATTCAGAATTGCTTTTTGTGCTTTATTGTCGAGTTTCAGTTTTTTGTCCTTTATGGTGTCGGCAAATAAAACCGAGAATGTATTAAAATCGTCGTGTTGCCCGGTGCCCATGGCATTCATCAGCTTGGTAGCTTCATTCAAATTATCTAACTGAGCTTTCCAAAAATCCTGACTAAACAAATTCTTTTTATCTCCTGCTTTCAGTTTAATATCATGTTGGGTAAGGTGTTTTTCAATTTCGGGTTTCAGGTCTTTCAATTTGGTATATACATCGTTGCCAAATTTTTCATACGCCCAGGTCATTTCATCTAAAATGTTTTTATTGAAACGCAAGCTTTCCAAGGCTTCTTTGGTAAACATTGCCGATAAACGAAGCGGGCGTTCAACCGTAATTTTGTTGTAGCCAAAGTATTCGTTGGGAAAAATTTTGGATATACCTGCCTGTCCGGCAGACAGGTCAGATTCTTTGAAATCCATGTACAATTGTGTAATCTGGCCAATATGTTCAGCGGTCATTTCACAGTTTTTGTCGCCCAAATTTTTACGAAGCTTTACATACAATTCAAGGGCATTGATTAATTGCACTTTGCCTTTTCGGTGGGCTGGTTTTCGATTATTAACAATCCACACATAAGTTGGAATGCCTGTATTGTAAAAGATGTTTTTTGGCAAAGCAATAATGCAGTCCAACCAGTCATTTTCGATAAGGTGTTTGCGGATTTCGCTTTCGCCACCGCCTGCATCACCTGTAAACAAAGCTGAACCGTTGTGAACTGTAGCTATTCGGCTTCCCAATTCGGTATTGTGTTTCATTTTGCTTACCATGTTCATCAGGAACAATAACTGTCCGTCAGAAATAGTTGGCAAACCTACCTGAAAACGAGGGTCTTTTATGTTTTCACTGTTTTCTCCGTTTCCTTTTTTGCCCCGGTTATCCACAATGGCGTTTTCGTCCAGTTTCCATGCTTTGCCATAAGGTGGATTTGAAAGCATAAAATCGAAATGCAGGTTTGGGAAACCATCTTTTGAAAGCGTTGAACCAAAGGCAATATTTTCAGGTTTATCGCCTTTTATAAGCATGTCGGAAGTGCAAATCGCATAAGTTTCGGGGTTTACTTCCTGTCCGTAGAGATTAAAACCTCCTTTGCGTCCGGTTATTTCTTCGGCAAAGTTTTCGGCTTCGGTAAGCATTCCTCCACTCCCGCAAGCGGGGTCGTAAATTAAATAGGTTCCTCTTTTAATCTGATCTTTTACAGGTAAAAACAGGATATGAGTCATCAGTTTAATGATTTCTCGTGGTGTAAAGTGCTCCCCGGCTTCCTCGTTGTTTTCTTCGTTAAATTTTCGGATAAGTTCCTCGAAAACGTAACCCATGCTCAAATTAGTCAATGGGGGCAGTTTCTCGCCTTTGCCGTTTAATGCTTCGTTGGGGCTGAGGTTGATTTCTTTTGAAGCAAATTTTTCAATAAGCAACCATGTAATTTCATTTTCTTTCATGGTTTCAAGCTGATTTCTCAGTTTGAATTTGCTTATTATCTCCTGAACGTTTGGGCTGTAACCATCCAAATAAACTTCAAGGTTGCTGTCAATATTATCAGAATCGTTTAACAGACTTTCAAAAGTGAATTTGGATGTATTCCAAAAAGGATAACCGGTTACAGATTTCAGAGCCGAACGGTCGTCAATTTTTTGCTGATCCATAAATTCAACTGCTTCGAGTACTTTTTCTTTCGTTGGCACAAGCAGAGCATCCAAACGCCTTAAAACCGTAAAAGGCAAAATAATATCCCGGTATTTTCCCCTTACAAAAACATCTCTCAACACATCATCGGCAATACTCCAAATGAAACTAACTATTTGATTGTGAACTTTATTATTCATTTATTCCCGTTCCTTATTATTTAAAATTTCAAAAGCTTAAAAGTACAGAAAACCTATCCATTAGCGGTGGGTAAGAGCTAAAAAACATCTGACGCTTGCATAGAGATATTTATCATTTAACGACTTGACCACTTTAGTGAAAGACCTGGCACAAAAAATTATGGATGTGAGGCTTTGGGTACCGGTTTTTTCTTCCAATTTCTTTTGGTTTTATAATTTATTTATTTTTGTCCACAACATTTTTTGTATTTTTTTCCACTTCCGCATGGGCAAGGCTCATTTCTACCTACTTTCTTTTCTGCTTTAATTGGTTCATAAGTATTGTTGTGATTGTCAAATTCTCCAATTTCATTTACAGGGGAATTAAATAAATTCTCCAACAGATTTGTATCATCTCTTTGGAGGTCACTTTTTCCTCCTTCAATAATAAAATGTGATAGTTCACCTATTTTAGACAACTCCTCAGATATGTTGCTTCTAAGTCTGGAAAATTTTTGGTATTTAAAGGTTATGCTCTTTTTAAATATTTTGTTTTCTTCCAAAAACTCTGTTTCTGAAATGCAATCCGGTTTTTTCCAGCTATGAATGAAATTTGAATTCCATAAATCAGGGGTGTATTGTCCTATAATTTTTCCTTTCAATTCTTTTGTTGTCTGTACAAAATCAAGGAAAATTTCTTCGGAAATTATATTTCTTTTATGAAAAAAATCATAGATATAGACGCTACCCCATAGAATGGCAATCATTTCAGATTTGTTATCTAAAAACATATTTGATGAAAACCCTGCAAGATATTTCTCAAATAATCCGGTTTTTACGTTAAAATAAGTGTCGGTTGTCTTTTTTGAACTGTTATTTTCTTGCCAAAAGTTTAGCATTTTATCCCATATCTTTCCACTCAGATAAAACGTAAATCCTTTTTTGTACATATATCGAAGAAAATATCCTTGAATAATGATGATAGCACTTTCCTTGTCATTTTTAAATAAATCTTTTAGTTCATCCGCATCAAGCAAAGGTTTTAACAGGCCTGTTTCAAGAGATGAAAGAAAATTGTCTTCAAATTCAAAGTTGTAACCGGACAGTTTTGACGAAAATGCAGTTCTGTTAAGGGTATTGTCATTTTTTTCATAAATTTCCTGCAAGAGTATATAAAACATACAAATCGCTAGATCATACTCAGCACTTCCCATTAAGTCATCCGATTCATTTACCGCACTAAAGTTTTTTAAAATAGCTTTTTCAATTAATTCAGATTGTTGATAAAATAGTATTTTCTTAAACCCCAGCAAATACTTGTCATAATCATGAAGGGGATTTTCAATAAATAAAGTAAACGCTTTACGGACATTTAGGCTGTCTTGCCTAAAGCAATGGTAATCAATCAAAAAATCATTAAAATACTGAAAGTATTCTTTATAAAGTTGAGGGTGGTTATTTTGTAATATCTCCGTAAACTTAATTACATTATCAAAGTTTTTAGCTGTTTCATGATGCCCTCTTGTTTCCAGAATAACTTCACCAACATCGTAGTTATCTATAAATTCTTGTGGTAATTCCTTAGCGAAGAAATCGCATGTTACATCAAAAATTTCCAGAATATTTTCATTTATATATTTATTCCAAAATTCTTCTGTTGTCATATGTTTTTTTCACAAAGAAAATAATTTTAATCAAGGTTTCAATGCTCGTAAAAGCATGGTGTTAAAATTGCAGGTAATTTGTTTATCAATTCATATAATCCATATCCACTGCACAAACGGCTGTTGGGTATGTACAGTTATTATTCTTTCCGAACACTTTAATGATTTTTTGTTCGGTCAATCCAGCATACATCCGGGTTTCATTTTAACGGACTAAAACTATAAAACGATTTGATTATAAGCAAGTAGCGGAATGAAATTTTGGAAATCTTCGTGCCATCGTGTCTTCGTGTTTTATACCAAAAATATCATTGTATGAGTGGCCTGTTCTCTTTTGCCACAAAGACTCAAAGACACAAAATTTCACGAAGATAACATTACATGCGAACTTTAGATTTCATTCAGTGAAGGCCATTTGTCCTTCAGTAATTAAGAACAGAAACCAATTTTTAGCCTGAAAATAAGGAGTTGACAAAACATTATTTGTGTGGAAAAAATAGGCAGCAGATTGCCTGAACCTGCTGCCTTATTATTAAAACCACTGTTGTCCGGTAAAAAAGATTAATGGCTGAAGTCTCTGAATATATCAGGTTTTTTGATTCCAAAGTTTTTTATTGATGTCAATATAATTCATTACATGGCCGGCGTGATAACGAATTTCCGGAACTCAACCGGTCCATGATCGCCCTGAATCATAATGGGCCCCGGGTTTCCCTCGTTGCTGTCGAGCGAGCCACCGGTAATGCCGGGAATAGGCCGGTTGGAAATCACTTCAATGCCGTTATGCACAATGGTAACATGCCGTCCTACCAGCGTAATTTCGTAGGTTTGCCATTCGCCGGCTTTTTTGGCTGCATAAACCGCAGGTTCAATAAAACCGTAAATCCCGCCAATACTTATGGTGCTGGGTTTATTTACCGGACTGTCCTCAATCTGAACTTCGTACCGTCCGCGCAGGTATATGCCGCTGTTGCTGCCTTCGGGATAACGGAATTCAATGCTCAGTTTAAAGTCGTCGAATTTCTCGTTGGTTACCAGGTTTCCGCCGGCTTTTGCATTTACCAAAACGCCGTCAATCATCCGAAACTCGCTGTTTGCCGGAATAATCCACCGCGACAGGTTGTCGTCGAGCAGGTTTTTGGGATTTCCCCACACCGGTGGTTTTTCGCGGGTAAGTGAAGGTTGGCGTACGCCGGTCCACAGAAGTTTATGGCCGTCGAGCATCATGTATCCACTCAGCTTGTCGTTTTCCAGGCTGAATTCAAAATAAAGGTCCTCGATGTCCATCCACTGCGGCGGAATGGTGAAACTGTATTTTCCGGTTTCAGCCGAATAATGCACTTCTGAAATAGGACGGGCGCTTCCTTCGTAGCCCACGTAGTAACCCACCAGGGTAGAGAATCCCGACAGTTTTACTTCGAGCCAGCCGGGAAATCCGGCGGCATCCATCAGGCCGTGGCGGAAGATCCCAAGTTCTTCCAGTTCATCACCTTCAATAACAATAGTCAGGTTCCAGCGGCCAATCACTTCCTGGCCGTTGTCGGCATTTTGTGCCATTACAGAAGTTTGGGTAACCAGCGCCAAAACAAGGATTAACATAGTGTTTTTTAATTTTTTCATCATAATCAGGAATTTAAATGATACATTTTTCTGTAAAAAGTCAGATTTTAAAATTATTTGGACAAATCTACATAAAAAGGAATTTGGGAGAAAATTTTAATTTCAATTCAACAGGAAAATTGAAAAAAATCAATATTCAAAAACCAAATATCAAATAAATTCTCCCAAAGAGATACCTTCGGCACAAATTTGAAAAATCAAAATCTCAATATCCGTTGAAGAGATACCGATGAAAGGGTACTGAGACTGGTGATCAGCGGCAAGCGGCAAGTTTCAGGTTTCAAAAACTCAAACCGTAAACTGTAACCTGCAACGTGAAACCTGCAACCATTTCTCCATTTTTCAATTTAACCGCTTTTTTCAATTTTACCGTTTTACAATTTAACAATTTCTCAATTTTACCGTTTTCCTAATGCCCAGTGCCACTGACAAATCCGCTATTCAGGAAACAGCGATATTTTACCGTACTCCTCTGGCCAGTCCAATCAAAATAACCACGCTCACAAACAACATGGCCAAAGTAAGAGTTACCAGGCAAAAAGTTACCACCGCCTCGGCCACCGGATGGCCCTCCTGTCCTTTTGCTGTAATGGTAAGCATTTTGCCTGCATTAAAAATGGCGGCGATTAGAATGCCAAACCAGTTGGCAAATGTGCCATAAAGGGCCATCCAAAAGGTTATACTAAAAACGGGATAAATTTATACATTTATGTAGGTTGGCAATAAGCAATTAGCAGTTGGCAAAAGGACTTGCCAACTGCAATTTTGCCAACTGCCAACTAAATTTAGTTGGCACATTTTATCCCGTGCGAAGTATAGCTTCAACCAGGTGGACGATAATTTTAACCGGTTCCAAATGAGCCCGAAAATAATGAGCAGCATCCCGTTCATCACCCCTTCAAGATGGCTTGAAAGCCCCATTCGCGGATTGGCCAATACCGGCACCACCAATCCCACAATCAATCCCAGCAGAAACAAAAATACGCCCAGAAAATTTTCAATGGTATCCAACCTCTGCATTTATTTCTTCATACAAAGAAACAATTCAAATCCGGTGATGTCTGAGCTGGGGGGATCATTTTTAGAAAGCGAGAATTCAGCAGGTGATCCGCCAGCAGGTGGACACCTGTTGAATAAATTCACAAAAAGCAGAAGTGCCGCCGGCCTGAATCAATCCGTTGCCCGCGTCCATGTGGTTGAGCGGCCCAGCCATTTAATACCCACCACATAACCTTTCAGATACAGGGTGTTGGAATCGTCGCCGAACCAGGCATAACAGTCGTAGGTCTTTCCGTTATCCGGATCATAAATACGTCCGTTCTGCCACTGATTATCTTTGGCAACGAATTTCAAGCCTGAGAGAATTTGCAGGCCGAGCCTCGATCTTGACCGGAGATTTGCATCGGGATTGTTGAAATCCTTTTCCGGCTGCCCGTCCACATAACTGGTGGGGCTAATGTAAATTACAGTTCCGGTAAACTGCCCGTTCTGTTCTTTAATCTCAATTTTCGACGTTTTTTTGTCGTTCCACCACACTCCGGCAATGGCTTCGGCTTTTTGTGCCATACCTTTTGCAGCAAAAAGCACAATCAGGGAAAATACAAGAAACTTCTTCATAGGTTTAATGATTAAATCCAACATATTTTGGGGGTTGAATTTATAACAATTCCATGATAAAACAATTGTCAAATAAAAAAAATAAAAAGGAACATACTACCTGCTGAACAAACCCACAGATTTATGTTTTGACTGAAAAATATTGCTCTTCCTGAATGTTACCGGATTTATATACTGAAAACGGGATAAATTTATACATTTATGTAAGTTGGCAATAAGCAGTTGGCAGTTGGCACAATTATCCCGTGCGAAGTATAGGATTAGCTTTCGGGCCGGTCAACATAAAGTTGGGCGGTGCCTACTTTAATTACCACAATATCAACGCCCCGATCGATAAACCCACTTTCGGTCATGGCATCGTAAACTTCCCCGTCAATCAAAACTTTTCCTCCGGGACGCAGCACAGTTTGTGTAATTCCGGTTTTGCCTTTTAACGCGATAAATGAGGCATCAACATTCAAATACCCGTCGCTCACATTTTGTACCGTATTTAATGCAAAATTTTTAAAAGGCCCGGAATGAGCTGTAAAAAGCTTTCTCCCGAGATACAGTGATAAAATAAAACCACCGAAGATTCCAACAACAACGGTCATAACTGCCACGCCAAGTCTTTGGGTATCCACCGGTTCAAAATCGAAAACCACGTTTTCAACCAAGCTTAACACCAACGCCACAAAAACCAGCAGAACGCCTGAAATTCCGGCAATTCCAAATCCTGGAATTACAAATATCTCCACGGCAATCAGAATGAGCCCCGCCACGAACAGCAGAATTTCCCAGTGCTCGGCCAAACCTTCGAGGTAAAGCGGAGCAAAATACAGTACCGCCGCTAAAATGGCAACACCCAGCGGAAAACCAATTCCGGGGGTTTGCATTTCAAAATAAATTCCCCCGATAATGGCCATAATAAGCAGTCCTGAAAACACCGGATGAACCAAGAACCCTATAATTCTTTCAATGAAAGAAGGTTCGTATTCTACAATTCGGTACTCTTCAATTCCAAGTTTTTGCATCACTTCCGGCACATTTTCGGCAACCCCTTCGCAAAAACCAAATTCAATGGCCTCGGCAGGAGTAAATGTCAAAACCTTTCCGGTATCGATAATTCCCTCGATAAAAACGGAAGGGTCAACCATTGCCTCGGCAATTTTCGGATCGCGGCGCCACTGTTCAGTGGTATCGTTTCCTGCAATCACCGTTTTTTTTCCTTTGGCTTCGGCTGTGGCACGCATGGTTGAACGCATGTAACTCTGGTATTTGTCGGGCATGGCCTGGCCGGTTTGATTCACTACTGTTGCTGCACCAATACTTCCGCCTGAACGCATATAAATGCTGTCGCAGGCAATGGAAATAAGCGCACCGGCAGAAGCCGCATTGTTGTCAACAAAAACATAAACAGGAATGGAGCTTTGCAAAATTTTGGTCCGTATGGAATCAGCATCCAAAACGGTACCGCCGTATGTATTCATGTGAATCAGAAATACATCGGCCCCCAAAGAATCTGCCGCTTCAAAAGCCTGTTGTGTTTGCCGCCATGTGGCGCGGGTTATTTCCTGTTTAATATTAAACTTGTAAACCAGTTTTTCACTGCTCTTTTCGTCTTCTGCAAACAGGAAAACCGGCAAAAAAACCAGCATAAAAAATATACTCCGAAATGTATTCATTGCTTTAATTTTTTCTGATTTGTAAAACCTTCAACCTGCCAATCAGGTTCAACAGCGAAGTTAGAAATAAATCCGGCACATTGGGTAAAAATTTTCACTCCGGAAAGAAATCCAGAGGTACGGAAAATTCTCTGTTAAAATCAGATTTAAATATTATCGGTGCGCTGCACCTATCTTCCTAATTATGTAATCAACCAACTACAAATATTATCGCAGCTCTGCCGCTTTCGGTTCAAATAGTTGCACCCTGTAAAGCAACTTTGGGTTCTGCGAAAATTGCTTTGCCTATCACAGGATGAACCATAATTATTTCAAAAAAACTGGTGCAGCGCACCCAAATATTTGTAGCACCTAAATTGAGGTATAAAAAATGAGGTGCATCGCACCGGAATATTAAAAGAAAATTTATTCAATACACTCTAATATTAAAATTGTCGTACACCCAAAATTCCCAATCCGCCTAAATTACTACCTTTGTCGTGTTTTTTTAAGATTGAAAAAAATGAATCTGAACAGCTTGACAGCCATTTCGCCCGTTGACGGCAGGTACCAAAACAAAGTTGAAAACCTTTGGAAATATTTCAGCGAATATGCCCTGATAAAATACCGGGTGTTTGTGGAGATTGAATATTTTGTGGCCTTGTGCGAATTGCCACTTCCACAATTAAAAGAAATTACAAAAGAGCAACTGCATCAACTCGGGAAAATCCAACGGCAGTTTTCGGTTGAAAAAGCGGCGCGTGTAAAAGAAATTGAAAGCGTAACCAACCACGATGTAAAAGCCGTGGAATATTTCATCAAAGAAGAGTTTGATAAAATTGGCCTGGGCAAATACAAGGAATTCATTCATTTTGGGCTCACATCGCAGGATGCCAACAACACTGCCGTGCCGTTGTCTATCCACCATGCTTTAAACGAAGAATATTATCCGCTGATTCAGGAACTTGTTAACAAGCTGGAAGAGTTGGCGGAACAATGGAAAGATGTTTCCATGCTGGCCAAAACCCACGGACAGCCTGCCTCGCCCACTAAGCTGGGAAAAGAAATCCGGGTGTTTATTGAACGCATCCAGGTTCAGTTGGAACAATTGAAAGCCTTGCCATGCCATGCCAAATTTGGTGGCGCCACCGGCAATTTCAACGCGCACTTTGTGGCTTACCCTGAAATTGACTGGCAGCAATTCGCCAACAAATTCTGCAAGGAAAAGCTGGGGTTGGAACGGTCGCAATACACCACGCAAATTGCCCACTACGACAATTACGGCGCCATTTTCGATGCCATGAAACGCATCAACAACATTGTTCTCGACCTGGATCGCGATATGTGGATCTACATTTCCATGAACTATTTTAAACAAATAATAAAAAAGGGCGAAGTGGGTTCTTCCACCATGCCGCACAAGGTAAATCCCATCGATTTTGAAAATTCGGAAGGGAACATCGGCATTGCCAACGCCGGGTTTGAGCAGCTTTCATCCAAACTGCCGGTTTCGCGGTTGCAGCGCGACCTGACTGATTCAACCGTTACGCGCTTTATTGGCGTGCCGTTCGGACATACCATTATTGCGCTGAAATCAACTTTAAAAGGATTGGGCAAATTGCTGCTAAACCAGCCGGCCATTAAAAAAGATTTGGAAAATAACTGGGCGGTGGTGGCCGAAGCCATTCAAACCATTTTGCGGCGCGAGTTTTTCCCTAATCCATACGAAGCGCTGAAAGACTTAACCCGCAAAAACGAAGTGATTGACAAACAGGCTATACACCATTTTATTGACGGACTGAACGTTGATGAGAAAGTGAAACAGGAATTAAAAAAAATAACACCAGTAAATTACACTGGCGTGTTTTAGTTCGATGTTTAATAATGACACTTGAATGCAGGAAAAACCATATCTTTGAAAAAAAAATAAAACATGGATGTTTCGGTAAAAATAAATGAAATTGTAAGACAGGTTTCCTCACTGGATTATAACTCAAAAATCCAGGTAGCGGAAAAAATTCTTACCTTGTTAAAAAAACAGAAAAAGGATGATATTTCATCAGTGAACCTCACTCAACTCAAAGGTCTGGGAGCCGAAATCTGGAATCAAATTGATGTTGATTCGTATCTGCAAAACGAGAGATCATCAAGTAAACTATGAAAGATTTTCTTCATCTCCTTCGACGTTTTATTCCACCCTACAAATGGAAACTTGTTTGGAACATTGTGTTCAACTTTCTGAGTGCAGTTTTTGGTGCTTTTTCCTTTTTACTTCTTATACCTTCGCTGAAAATTCTGTTTGGCACACAAGAGCTGGTGCTACAAAAACCGGATGTAGGCCTTAGCGTTTCCTCTTTCACTGAATACTCCAATTACCTTATCAGCCGGGTGATTGAGCAATCCAGCCATGAAAAAGCCCTTATTTTTATCGGTGTTTTTATCGTCATTACCGTTTTCCTAAAAGTGGGATTTTATTACCTGGCCAATTATATGATTGTGGTTATCCGCAACGGCGTAGTGCGCGACATCCGCTCCAAAATCTACCGGAAAATTTTGAAACTGCAGCTTGGATTTTTCTCTGATGAGCGCAAAGGCGACATTATGGCGCGCATGACCGGCGATGTTACCGAAGTGGAAAATTCCATTATGAACTCGCTGGAAATGATGATAAAAAATCCCATTCTCATTCTTGTTTCGGTGGCAGTAATGGTGTACATGAGCTGGACCCTGACCCTGTTTGTTTTTGTGATGTTTCCCATTGCCGGTTTTATTATTGGCCGCATTGGCAAAAGCCTGAAGAAGGAAAGCAGAAAGGGACAGAACAAAATGGGAGATATTTTGTCGGTTATTGAGGAAGACCTCTCGGGACTCCGAATCATAAAAGCTTTTAATGCAGAAAAAAAGGCCACCGAGCGGTTTGAAAAGGAAAACGTGAGCTATTTCCACATTATGAACCAGTTGATGTGGCGGCGGTTCCTGGCCCACCCCATGAGCGAATTCCTTGGAACAACCGTAATTATCGTTGTACTTTGGTATGGCGGCCAGTTAATCCTGAACCAGAAAAGCTCGCTCGATGCCGCAGCATTTATTGGTTACCTGGTTTTTTTCTACAACATCATTAATCCGGCCAAAGCGTTCAGTACGGCGCTGTACAGCGTGGAAAAAGGTTTAGCCTCCATGGAGCGAATCGATAAAATTCTGAATACCGGAGAAAGCATAAAAGAAAAACCCAATGCGCTTGCCATCCGCGACTTTCAGTCAAAAATTATATATGACAATGTTTCGTTTGCCTATAATTCAACGCCTGTTCTAAATAATATTTCGCTGGAAATTGAAAAGGGAAAAACCGTGGCGTTTGTGGGACGTTCGGGAAGTGGAAAAACCACACTGGTTGATTTATTGCCCCGCTTTTACGAAGTTACCGGGGGAAGCATAACCATCGACGGAACCGATTTACGCGACCTGAAACTGAAAAACCTGCGCAACCTGATTGGCTATGTGAATCAGGAACCCATCC
This sequence comes from Mariniphaga sp., assembly GCA_019429205.1. Lineage (GTDB taxonomy): Bacteria > Bacteroidota > Bacteroidia > Bacteroidales > Prolixibacteraceae > Mariniphaga. The sequence continues at coordinate 22,379 of JAHYIT010000059.1, forward strand.
TTTTCAACGATTCGTTTTTTAACAACATTGCATTTGGAATGGATGATGCTACCGAAGAACAGGTTGTAAATGCGGCAAAAATTGCCAATGCACACGAATTTATTATGGCTACTGAAAACGGCTACCAAACCACTATTGGCGATCGCGGAGACAAACTTTCGGGAGGCCAGAAACAACGGCTCTCCATTGCACGGGCAGTCATGAAAAATCCGCCCATCCTTATTCTCGATGAAGCTACATCGTCGCTCGATACAGAATCGGAACGGCTGGTGCAGGATGCCCTGCTGAAGCTGATGCAAAACCGGACATCGCTGGTGATTGCCCACCGGCTTTCCACCATCAAAAATGCCGACATGATTTATGTGCTGCACAAAGGCAATATTGCAGAAAAAGGCACCCACGATGAACTGCTGGCAAATGACGGACGCTACAGAAAGCTACATAAAATGCAGATGTTTTAGTCTGGATTATTCGAAAATAATCCTCCTATCGGGACGACTAAGATTCAGTAATTGAATACGGTATCAATAAATTTATTCGCTTTAAAGATGGCGGTAATCATTTTATTTTTTTGTCGGAGAGCAATAAGGTAATAAAGTAAAAATCAATTGTGTAACTATTCTATTAAGTCCCCCCCGGTCTTGCAACCGAACTTCAAAATGAATAACTTTGGGGAAGAACCTGCGACTTGAGCGAAGTCCGGATTAACCATGGCAATTTTAATATGCCCTTACTAAGTTTGGAACGGGGATTTCGTTGGAATTTCAAATGGATGCTCATTTGAGACACCGTATAGTAGATAAAAGTTTCATTAAAAATCCCTCTCTGGTCGCATTAAAATCAAATAATATGGAAAAAAAGCAAAAGCGAGAAGTAAAAAAGAAACGGCATAGCCAGGGAATGCCTGTAATTAATCCTTATGCTGCCGGAATTGATGTTGGAGACATAAAATTTGATGTAGCCATCAGCGATGGTGAAACTGGATTTGAAGTCCGTGAATACCCTACCTTTACGGAGGATTTGGAAAATCTTGTCAATTGGTTGAAATCAGAAGGGATTACTACTGTGGCAATGGAAAGTACCGGGATATACTGGCTAAACCTCTACCTGATGTTGGAAGAAGCCGGCATTGAGCCTTATCTGGTTAATGCCAAACATGTAAAAAATGTCACAGGACGCAAAAAGGACGATACGGATGCAATCTGGCTTCAAAAACTTCATTGCTGCGGGCTTTTGCAAAAAAGTTTTCAGCCGGAAGGTGAAATACGCATCCTGCGCAACTATGTACGGCAGCGAAAAAATCTTATCTCCATTTGTTCAGATAGTGTTCGGCGAATGCAAAAGGCACTGGAACTTATGAACATTAAAATCCATACTGTTATCAGTGATATTTTAGGAAAGACAGGCATTCAAATGATTCGTGCTATTTTAGATGGGGAGCGTGATCCTGATGAGTTGATAAAGTTAAAAGACCGGCGGATAAAGGCAAGTGACGAGGAGATAAAAAAGTCACTGGTTGGAATTTGGAAAGAAGAATATCTGTTTATGCTCAAACAGGCATACGATGAATATGTTTTCTATCAGTCCCAAATATTCGAATGTGAAATCAAAATAAAGGACCAATTACTGAACCATGCAGCAAAAGTATTGAACGGAGACATTACTGATTTGGACGTAAAAAAAAAGGCATCCAGAAAGAATGAATTCAACTTTGAGATACGCCCGTTACTAAAAATAATTGCAGGTGTTGATATCTGTGAGGTTGAAGGAATTAGTGAAATATTTTTCCTGTATATCATATCCGAGATCGGAACAGATATGAGCAAATGGAAAAACAGTAAACATTTCTCCGCCTGGCTCAATTTGGCCCCAAACACAAAAATTACAGGCGGCAAAATAATAAGCAGCAAAATGCAAAAAAAGAAAAATCATGCTGGGCAGGCCTTTCGAATGGCTGCCAACAGTGTGAAAATCTGTAAATCTCCAATGGGAGACTATGCCCGAAAAATGAAATCAAGACTCGGGAAAAAAGCAGGCAATGTTGCAACAGCTCATAAACTGGCTAGAATAGTATATACCATGTTTAAAGATAAATGCTCATACAATCCGAATACGATAATATTAGCACAAGAAAAATGGAAAGAAAAACAAATAGCTTATTTAGAGAAACAATTAGACAAGCTAAAAAAAGCTGCTTAAAAATAGTTGATATTCAAGTCTGTGGGTTTAGTTATATAGTAGGTAATAAGTCCCTCAGTATTGAAAAATATTGCCCCAAAAAGAATAACGGGAGAAAAAATAGCTAAATTTAAGCTAGCCCCATGCAGTGTATACCGAACTACACCATGGTGTATAAAACGGGTCACTAATAAGTCTGGTACTGTTTGGTTTTAAAAGTCCCAATTGGCAGTAGGATGCCGTATAAGAGAATTAAACTTTCAAAAGCCAACAGGCATGGGGCCATTTTAAACGCTTAAATTTTAAAGTTATGAGCAAAATTAAGACAAAAAAAGAACAAGTGAAAAGAATTACACAATTAGTTGTAATCAATCCAACAGCAGCAGGAATTGATGTCTCAGACAAAGAAATGATGGTAGCA
>JAHYIT010000254.1 GCA_019429205.1 Mariniphaga sp.
GGCGAGTGGGATAAGGCTTATGTTCAAATTGAACCTGCCTTTGGCAAATTGCACCGCGAAGGGCAATACCGCTGGATGTACACCGCCATTACCCGTGCAGCAAAACGTTTGGTAATACCGCAGCATCCCATTTTGTACTGATTGAATAAGGGACTGAAGGATTGGTGGAGATTGGTGGAGATTGATGGAGATTGGTGGAGATTGGTGGAACTTTAAACTTTAAACTTTAAACTTTAAACTCAGTTATGGAACTTGTACTCAACACTTACGGCACCAGCCTGATTAAAGACAACGACACTTTTCTGGTGGTGCACAAAGACGGAAAACAGCGCATTCATCCCTCAGGGATTAAAAGCATTGTGATTTCGCGGGGCGCGCAAATTACCAGCGATGCCGCTTTGCTGGCCATCGAACACGAAATTGAAGTATTGTTTGTGGATAAAACCGGAAATCCCAAAGGCCGCATCTGGAGTCACAAATACGGTTCGGTGTCCACCATTCGGAAAGGACAAATTGAATTTACCTTTTCAAAAAAAGCGCTTGGCTGGATTAAGTCCGTAGTAATGCAAAAAATGGAAAACCAGCAGGCCTTGCTGCTCTCCATGCATACCGAATCTGAGACTTTAGCCGGACAGGTAAAAACGGCCATTGCCCGTATCGAGGATTACCGTACCAAAACCAGTTGCCTCGAGGGCGAAGTAATGCCCGACATTGCAGCCGGTTTGCGCGGGTGGGAGGGAGCTGCCTCCCGAATCTACTTCGAAATGGTGAACCGGTTTTTACCCGAGGCATACAAAATGGCCGGCAGGCGGCAACACCCGGCCACCGACTTGTGCAACTGCCTGCTCAATTACGCCTACGGAATTTTGTACGGTAAAATTGAAGGTTCGCTTATAAAAGCCGGTATCGATCCTTATGTGGGCGTTTTTCACCGCGACGACTACAACCGTCCGGTACTGGTTTTCGATGTGATTGAACGGTTTCGTGTTTGGGCCGATTATGTGGTTTTTTCGCTCGCTATGCAGGAAGTGATTAACGAAGACTGCTACAGCATTCGCGACGACGGCTCATTCTGGCTCGAAGGGCTCGGCAAACGCATCCTCATCCAAAGCATGAACGACTACCTCGACGAAGTGGTAAAAGAAAAAGGAATCAGCCGCTCACGCCTTTCCCACATCGATTTATTCGCACAGGATTTGGCACAGGAATTCAAAAAATTTGCCTGATGAAAACTTTAAACTTTAAACTTTAAACTCGAAACTTTAAACTTTAAACTCGAAACTACCATGTTACAAGCCGGAAAGTGCATTTACCAAACCAACGACCCCCTAACAAAAGTATCGCCGGAATACCTTTACCATGCGGTTAAAAATCCAAAGCCCGCAGTGGCTTCGGCTATCAGGCAGCTCCGACTGGTAAAAAACATCGATACCAAACGTTACCAGGTGTTGAAGCGCGATTTGCCCTACGTGGTAACCGGTATTTTTCACCCTGCCGTAAGGCGAACCGAAAACTTTGCCTGGGCCAGCCATTTTATGCTCGACATTGATCACCTGTCGGTAAAAGAAATAACTCCCGGCCAATTGAAAACAAAACTGGCTGCCGACGCGCGCATCCTTCTCATGTTTGCCTCGCCCGGCGAAGATGGCCTGAAAATATTGTTCAGGCTAAACGAAAAAATGTACGATGCCGCCCGTTATTCCCTGTTTTACCGTGCGTTTGTCGATAAATTCTCTGCACAATACCAGCTCCACCAGGTGGCCGATACCCGAACCAGCGATGTTACCCGCGCATGTTTCGTCTCTTGCGACCCCGAGGCTTTTTATAACCCTGATGCCGAAACGGTTATTGCCGAAAATTTTATCGACTTTAATAACTACCTTGAAATAAAACAGTTAAAAACGGAATTGAAAGAAAAAGAAGTAGAGGCAAAAGAAAAGTTTCCACCCGAAACCAAACCGGAACTGGAAGAAGAAGCGCTTGAAAAAATTAAAAAAACCCTCAACCCCAATTTTAAACCCAAACGCGAAAAACAGATTTTTATACCCGAAGAAATTGAACAGGTTACCAATACGCTGGTGGAACAAATGCTGGAAAAAGGCGTTACAACTACAGAGGTCTGTGCCATTCATTACGGGAAAAAATTTAAATTGGCTTTGGGGCGAAAACAGGCCGAAATAAACCTGTTTTACGGAAAAAAAGGATATTCGGTGGTAATTTCACCCCGTAACGGTACCGATAGCGAGTTGAATAAAATTTGTGCACAACTTATGGCTGAATGGCTTTTGTAATGGCTAAAAAGAAAAAAGAACTCACATTTACCGAAAAGCTCCGGAAAATTAAAAAAGCCGGGCTCGAAGGTTCGCCGGATATTCGGCAAAAAACCGAAAACGACCCGTTAATGCCATTGAGCGAACGGATTGAACAGATTCTTGGAATTGTAAAACGGCTCGATAAAAACAGCAATAAAATGATTTATTTTGTAATGTACGACATTGAAAACAACAAGGTGCGTACCCAGGTGGCCAAATACCTCATTAAAAAAGGGTGCACCCGCGTGCAAAAGTCCATTTTTCTGGCCAATACCAACCGGGCGGTTTACAGCGAAATAAAAAACGACCTGAAGGAAGTGCAGGAGTGTTACGAAAATAACGACAGTATTTTGCTGGTGCCCGTTTCAACCGACGAAATAAAAGCCATGAAAATAATTGGGCAAAACATTGATTTTGATCTAATTTTACAAAACAAGAACACCTTGTTTTTTTAAATCAGAAATATAACCCCCCAATTAAGTTCTTTGAAATGTTGTTCCTTTTAAATTTGGTTTGTACTTTTGCAGCCGCTAAAAATGGGGCGTTTTTTAGTGGAAAAAGAATGAAATTGACTTAAATTGTTTTAAAATAATTTGAAATACAACAGAATAGAAAAAGGGCTGTCAGAAACCATGTTCCAGAAAAAGTAGGATTAAGACATTTTTTTCAACTAATTTTATTAAATCTTTTGTTTCGTCAGAAACCATGTTCCAGAAAAAGTAGGATTAAGACTTAAGACTTAAGACTTTCTTTACAAAAGTCTTGAAACAGGTCAGAAACCATGTTCCAGAAAAAGTAGGATTAAGACATACGTTCATCTTCATTGAACGAATACATATTTGTGTCAGAAACCATGTTCCAGAAAAAGTAGGATTAAGACAAAACAAAACAAATATATACTTACAGATATTTGTTTCATGTCAGAAACCATGTTCCAGAAAAAGTAGGATTAAG
>JAHYIT010000060.1 GCA_019429205.1 Mariniphaga sp.
ATTTCATTACATCCAATCCAAGACCCTCAATTGATAAAAAGTATTTCTTAATATCTTCAATTCCATCTTCATCTGTTCCATCAACTTTAATTCTTGATTCAAATGGAGCTTCTCCCTGAGAAGGACTTGCAGAAACATTCGCAACAGGAATATTATTCTCAGGCTCATTAACACTAACCAAAACTTCTAGTGTATCTCTTGCACCTTTACTATCCTCAACAATTCCTCTAACATTATACTCTCCAGAATTTGAAAAAACAATATTTGTATCAATAGGGCTTGATTTCATTACATCCAATCCAAGACCCTCAATTGATAAAAAGTATTTCTTAATATCTTCAATTCCATCTTCATCTGTTCCATCAACTTTAATTCTTGATTCAAATGGAGCCTCTCCTTCTAAAGGAGTTGCAGAAACATTCGCAACAGGAATATTATTCTCGGGAGTTGTATCTTTAGAGAATTTTAAATTTATATTTTTACTATCGCTATCTCCAGATTTATCTCTAACAGTTCCCTTAACATTATATTCTCCAGGATTGGAAAATGTAAGAAGGGTATCTATTGGTTGAGGTTTACTAAAATTAATTCCAAGCTCCTTTATCTCAAGAGAATAACTTGCAATATCTGATTTTCCATCTTCATCTGTTCCGTCAACCTTAATTCTTGAGCCTAAAGGCACAGTCCCTTCAATAGGACTTGCAGAAACATTCACAACTGGAGGGTTATTCGGAATTTCTATAGGGTCTGGTTTACAGCTATTAAGAATTACGACAGCAGTAAAAATCAATGCAATAATTAATAACAGCGTTTTTGTTGTCAGAATTTTGAAATTCATGAGGTTTTGTTATTTTCGATTTTCTGAGCAATAAAAGTAAGTATTTAGTTATTAATATACAAGTCCTGTTGATATTGGCAAATTGAGAAAATGTACTAAAACACATAATAAACAAGTTATGACCAATTAGAAAAATTGTTGTCTTTTCGGACTACTTTTCATATATTTACACCATGATCAAAAAACGTGAACTAATATTTTATAAGAACTATTTTCGGGACTTTTATAAATTACAAACAAAAAAAGTTCAAACAAAAATTATTTGGACTTTCAAAATTATCGAAGATTTAGACAGAATTCCGGAAGCTTATTTTAAACATCTTGAAAATACAAATGGATTATATGAGATACGAATACAATTAGGTAATGGTATTTATAGAATTTTTTGCTTTTTCGATGACCAGAATTTAGTTGTTGTAGGCCAAGGGTTTCAAAAGAAAACACAAAAAACACCATTAAAGGAAATCGAGAAAGCACAAAAAATAAGAAAGGAGTACTTTGATGAAAAAGAATAATATGAAGACATTAAGCCAATTTATTGACGAAGAAGTTGGTAAAAAAGGAACTAAAAAACGTGAAAAATTTGAAGCTGGATACGAAGCATTCAAATTAGGAATAATGATTCAGCAAGCTCGACAAGAGAAAGGCATGACACAAGAACAACTTGCCGAACAAGCTGGGACAAATAAATCGTATATTTCAAAATTGGAGAAGGATTTAAAAGATATTCGTTTTTCGACTCTTCAACGGATTATAACGGAAGGACTGGGCGGACATCTTGAAATATCGATAAAATTTTGAGATTAGAATTGCAAACAAAGCATAACAACCTCATTGAATAGTTTTTGATTAAAATTTAACCGTAAGTTTTAAGTTTAACTTCCGGTCGGTGAGGTAGTTGGGAACGGCAAACTGGTCGCCCTGGATGCTGGATACCCAAAAATACGAAATGGTGTTGTTGATATTCAGTAGGTTAAATACTTCCAGACTAACCCACATGTCGTTGATGTACCTGAAAAAACTGTTTTGCATCGGGTTTGACGAGCTGATGATTACCTTGGAAAAACCCAAATCGATTCGACGATACGGAGGCATTCTGAACACATCCTGGTAGCGCTCGGAGTTGGGCGGGCCGGTGGGCAGGCGGGCGCCGTAAAATCCTGAAAGCTGCATTTTCCACGATGGATTTCCCGGCAGGTAATCCTGAAAAAACAGACTGAAATTCATCCACTGGTCGGTAGGGCGGGGGATGAAACCGTGGCCGTCATTCAGAATATTTTCTTCGGTTTTCATAAACGAAAGGCTGGCCCATGATTGCACGCCGCTCACAAACTCGCCGTTCACTTTCATGTCGATTCCGGTGGCATATCCAACAGCTTCCTGTTCGCCCAGATAGCGAATCTGCACATTTTCAACCTGGTACGGAATCAGCCGGTTCATGTGCTTGTAGTAAGCCTCGGTGGTAAAACGGAACGGACGGTCCCAGGCTGTAAAAACGTAATCGCTGCCGGCAACAATCTGATACGAACGTTGTGCCTTTGTATCGAAATTGATGGAACCATCGCGGTTTTTCAATTCTTTAAAGAACGGCGACTGGTGGTACATTCCACCCGAAAGACTGAATGAAATCTTGCTTTCCCATTCAGGATAATAACTCATGGAAATTCTGGGGCTCAACAGAAATTCATCATTAAAATCCCAGTAATTAAACCTAATTCCGCCGGTAAAATATAAATCACCACTGTTTACCGGTACACTCCATGTGTCCTGAAAATGGCCGGTAATTCGATTAGAACTTACTTTATTCCTGGTATTCAGCGTAAAATAAAGTAAAACCTTTTTATCGGAATAGGGTAGTGAATAGCCGGTTGAATCGCGGTAAATCCATTCGTTAATTTTATCTTCAAATTGCTCATGCTGAAATTTTATTCCCCAGTTCAGCAAGTGATTATCGGAATTGTAGGCGCCTTTGTGTGAAAAGCTGTACACATTGGCATCGAGGTAATTGCGGGCGTGGTTTAAAAAGGTTCCCACGCCAAGGTTGAGCACGCTGTCGCCAAATTCCTCAGAAGCCATATTACGTTCCAACTGGTTCAGGTAGTATTGCCCCAGAATGTCGTAGGTTTCTTTTTCAGAAGTATTAAAGGCTGACAAAATAAATTTCAGGTTGAGATTGAGATTTGGGTGATAATTGGCCGAAAGAGCACCCAAATAAGTTTTGAAATCGTCAATTTCCTGGCCTTCAAAATAAATGGTAGTATTTAAAGGGGTTTGCCAGGTACCAAATGTGGTTTGCCGGGTTTGCGGAACAAAACGGTACTGATTTTGGGCCATGTTTCCGAGAAACGAAAGATCGAAATTCTCCGAAAACCGGTAAGTGATGTAAGTTTGAAAATCGATAAACTTTGGGTCGTATTCGCCTTTTTCATCGAGGCCGCCAAGCATATAGCTGTTGGTTTTGTAACGAATGCCTGAAATGTGTGCCAGCCTGCCTTTTAGTGCAACATCTTCGAAATGGGCTGTGGCACCCAACAGACTCATGGAGGCCGATCCCCTGAAAACACTGGGTCTCCTGTATTTGATGTCGAGTACCGACGACATTTTATCACCGTAACGCGCATCAAATCCGCCAGCCGAAAAATCGATGGTTGAAACCATGTCGCTATTGATAAAGCTCAACCCTTCCTGCTGCCCGGCACGAATCAGGAAAGGCCTGTAAATTTCAATGTCGTTTACATACACCATATTTTCATCGAAATTGCCGCCCCGCACGGTGTATTGCGAGCTCAGTTCATTGTTGGTTGAAACGCCAGGCAACGTTTTGATGAGGGCTTCCACACCGCCTGTTGCAGCATCGGGCATCACTTCCATAAACCGCGGATCGATGCGGGTGACGTTACCACCATTGCGACGTTGTTCGGTAACAACCACTTCTGCCAGCTTTAAATCGGTGGCGGGCAACACAATTTCCCGGACGATATTTTCTTCCGATCTGGCATTTATTGTATCGAGAAATATGGCATATCCGAGTGACGAAAAAACAACTACAATTTCCCGTTCTGCCGGAATGCGTAAAAGAAATTTTCCCTCGCGGTTCGAACTGGTTCCCAACGGATAATCTTTTAACCCAATGTTCACCATGTCGAGTGGTTGCCCATCCTGATCGCGGACAACTCCCCTGAGGGTTGCATTATTGCTTTGGGAAAAACCGGCAATTACGGTAACCAGCAGAAATACGAAAATGTATAGCTTTTTTATCATCGGCACAAAACTAAAAAACCAATTTATGTATCAACTTTTTATTGATAAATAAATTGTGTGTAGCAGAAAATTTTTTATTTGAGCATTTTGGGTGTTATCCTGAAGGCTAAATCTCCGGTGCGTGCTTCAGCTTTTTTCCATGTATTTACACTGAAATCAATTCCAACTGTGGCACAGGTTGGCATATCATTTAAGCTAATTTTCAGCAGGTTATTTACAAAAAAATGAAACCCAGGATTATGACCGAAAAAGAATACTGTTTCAGCTTCATCGGGCAACGAATGAATGAGTTCCAGAAACTCCGAAGTGGTGAGGCTATCGTAAATTTCCTTGAGTTCTTTTATCTGACTCCTTTCAAATCCCAGAGTGTCGGCAAAAATACGCGCTGTTTTCAGTGCCCGTTTTGCCGGACTTGAAATGAGAATTTCCGGGTTAATTTCTTTTTTTATTAACTCTTTGCTTACAAGATTAGCATCGTTTTTTCCCCGGTCTGTTAAATCACGGTTAAAATCATCTTCGTATCCGTAAGGAACAGATTTGGCGTGCCGCACAATTACTACTCGTTTCATTTTTTTGAATTTTATTTCCCAGCAAATTTAGTTTATTTTGAGGCAACAATTTACGGATTTGATTCTCTTTTTTATGAAACGCATCGGATTATTATCAGATACTCATGGTTTTTTGCACGAACGGCTTTTTTCTTTTTTTGAAAATGTCGATGAAATATGGCATGCCGGTGATTTTGGTTCAATTGAATTAGCCGATCAACTGGCAGCTTTTAAACCGTTAAAAGGCGTTTATGGCAACATCGACGGGCAGGATGTTCGTGTTGTTCATCCATTACACCAGCGCTTTATGTGCGAAAAAGTGGATGTTTGGATGACACACATTGGCGGCTATCCTGGCCGTTACGAAAGATATGTGAAACCAGACATTTACCGGAATCCGCCTGATTTATTCATCAGCGGACATTCGCATATTCTGAAAGTGATTTACGATAAAAAACTGAACTTTCTTCATATCAATCCGGGAGCTTCCGGCTATAAAGGGTTTCATCAAAAATGCACCGCTGTGCGGTTTGCAATCGACGTTGAAAATATCCGGGATTTGGAGGTTTGGGAGATGGACCGAAGTGAGATAAGGAAAGATTAAATACTAAAGATAATAAAGGGAGCAGGTAATTCACCGAGCTATGAGCGCCGGTAAAAATAAAGAAGAATTGTTTTACACTTTGGCTTTTGAAACGATATTTTACTCAGCAGCTTCAAAACCGGTATTTTTGAATTTAGAAAAAGTGATTTTTACACCGGCGCTTCAGCCCGGTGATTCAGAAAGTGTATGAGGAAAACAGGCTTTAGCCGTTAAAATAAAATAATATGTCATACGTAAAAATCTGGATTCACGCAGTCTGGACGGTCAAAAACCGAAAACCAGTTCTTACTTCAGAAATAAGACAGGAAGTATTTGAGCATATTCACCAATACACCCTGTCCAAAGAAATCCTAATGGAAACAGTAGGAGGACACAACAATCATGTGCATTGCCTTTTTCGGCTAAGAAGTAATCAAACAATTGAAAAAGTAATGCAATTGATAAAAGGGGAATCTTCTTTTTGGTTTAACAGAAGTGGTTTTAGCAAAATTAAACTAAGCTGGCAAAAGGAATATTTTGCGGTAAGTGTGAGTGAGTCTCAAGTGGGAAAAGTAAAAAATTACATTTTAACTCAGGAAGAACATCACAAAAATAAAACCTGGGATGATGAGTACAATGAGTTTATTGAAAAATATGGCTTTACTGTTTTTAGAGACAAAGATTAAACGCTAAAGCCGTTAGAAGGAGGTACATTCCAAAATCACCGGGCTAAAGCACCGGTGCAAAAAAAAAGCACAACGGCACCAACCAAAACAGGAATTTTACACCGGCGCTTCAGCCCGGTGAGAAGAAAGCATCGAAGAAAAATGGCTTTAGCCGTTAAAGAGATTATACGCTGAAGCTGATAGAAGGAGGAATATCAACAACACCGGGCTTTCCAAAGGAATACCAATGGGGGAAGCACCGGTGTAAAAAATTGATATAAAGGAAATTATTCAGTATCCCGAATTATGAAAAACTCTTAACAAAAAACGCAGCCACCCAGTTATTCTTTGTGGTGAATCCCGCTTTGTTCAAACCAACACTTTCGGCTTTGGCTGTTAAATCCGGAATATCTTCGGTATAAAACCCGCTTATAAAAAGTTTGCCGTTTGGCTTCAGGTTTTTCGAATAAACCGGCAAGTCGTTCATCAACACATTTTTATGGATGTTGGCAAAAATGAAATCGTAATTTTCATTGCCCAGCAAAGAGGCATCGCCTTTAAGAATTTTCAGGTTTTTGATGTTGTTCAGGGCTGCATTTTCAAATGTTCCTTTTACCGACCATTCGTCAATGTCGATGGAGGTTATTTCCAAAGCGCCTTTCAGTGAAGCCAGAATGCCCAGAATGCCGGTGCCACAACCCATGTCGAGCACTTTTTTGCCGGTCAGGCTTTCTTTCAGAATGGCTTTCAGCATCATGGAAGTGGTTTCGTGGTTGCCGGTACCAAAAGCCATGTTTGGTTCAATTACTATTTCATATTTGCAGGTTGGATATTCTTTGTGAAATGGCGCCCGCACCAAACATTCGCTTCCAACAACCAGCGGTTTGAAATAGTTTTTTTCCCACACTTCGTTCCAGTTTTGGCTTTTAATTAGTTCCTTACTTACCCGGAACGAAAAGTTCTCTTCAAACGTTTTCAGAATATAAAAAAACTCTGCCTCATCAAAAGCAGCAACCGGAATAAATGCTTCCAGGCCAGTTTTCGTTTCAACAAAACTTTCGAAACCAATTTCACCCAACATGGCCGGCAAAACATCGCGCAGCCATTCTTCAAAAGGGATAATAACTATTTCAACTTTGTAATAATCCAATTTTGCTTAAAATCCATTAATTATTCCAAGGAAATCTTCGGCTTTTAGCGCTGCGCCACCAATTAATCCGCCGTCCACATCTTTGTTGGCAAAAAGTTCTTTGGCATTGCTGGGTTTGCAACTGCCTCCGTAAAGAATGGAAGTTTCTTCTGCAACTTCATCGCCAAATTTTGCTGCAATGGTACTGCGGATAAACGCATGAATTTCCTGCGCCTGTTCCGAGGAGGCAGTCTTTCCGGTGCCAATGGCCCAGATGGGTTCATAGGCAATCACCAGTTTTCTGAAATCACTTTCAGGCAAATTGAAAATGGTTTCTTCCAACTGTTTTTTTACAAACTCATTTTGCGCTTCTGCTTCGCGCACTTCAAGCGATTCGCCACAGCAGTAAATGGGCGTGAGTCCGTTTTTCAGTGCCAGCGCAAGTTTTTTGTTCAATGTTTCACTTGTTTCGCCGTAATACTCGCGTCTTTCCGAGTGCCCAAGAATTACATATTCAGCACCGGTAGATTTTACCATTTCGGCAGAAACTTCGCCTGTAAAAGCACCTTTGGCTTCGGCCGCACAGTTTTGAGCCGAAACTCCGATGCGATTGGTATTCACCGATTCAACCACTTTGGACAAGTGGGTGAACGGAACGCCCAGCACCACTACCACATCGTCGGCAGCTTCTTTGGCTACCAGTGTGTCAACCGCTTTGGCCAGTTCAATTCCCTCTTGTAAATTGGTGTTGCATTTCCAGTTTCCTGCTACTATTTTCTTTCTCATTTTTCTGATATTTAGTTTATTACGAATAAATTTCTATTGCAAAATTAAATGTTTCTGCCAGATTTCCGGTAACGTTTTTATACTGGTAATTATAATTAATCATTTATTGATGAATTCCTGTTCAAATTCTTCCGGCGAAGGAATATCGTTATAATGGTATTTAGCCACAATGGTGCCATCTTTAATCACCATCAAACCGGGATTTGAACGTACAATGGTTTTTAACGTTATTTCATCGGTGTTAAAAAATTCATACGGAGCCTCATAATTTTCAGCAAATGTTTCTGATTCTTCGGGCAGGGAAGAGGTGAGACAAATAAAAGCCATACCATTATCCATCGCCCAGTTTGCCAGTGTGTTAATTTCCTCCTGAGATTTTGTACTCGATTTCTTCAAATCGTGGGCAATCAGCATAAAAACATAATTGTCATCGTAAAGAAAAAAGTCGATGATGTTGTCACCTTCCGGCGTTTCAATTCTGAAATCGTGGATTGGTGGTTCATAACCTTCCTGAACCAAAAAAGATTCCATGTCGTGGAATGCATAGTTGAGGGTATCCTGCCAGGGATAATTTTCCTCGGTGAACTGCTCAACTTCCCCTGTGTTTAAGTTTTTATAGTAAAAAATATTTTCATAAACATCCTGTGGCGCATCGGCCGGCATGGCCATGGCATCCGGAATATTCACACCCACTTTATATGGTCTGAAATCGAAAACCGGAAGGTGGTTGTATGAATGAATTACAAAAGCTGCATAAACCGCTACTGAAAGCGCAGATAGCATAAATCCTGCTTTTTTGCCTGGCAATCCTTTCATGTTTTTCCGGTAAATAAACACAATAATGGCAAGCACAATCAGAACTACGTTTTTATAAAATGTTTCCCAGTTCGAAATAACCAGTGCATCGCCAAAACAACCGCAATCGGTTACCGGATTTTCGATGGCAATCCAAAGGGTTAGCCCGGTAAAGAATATCATAAATATTAGAGCCAGCCAGGAGAAAAATCGCAGAAAGGTATTAAAAAGCAAAGCAACTCCAATGGTAAATTCAGTGAACGAAAGCAGCACTCCAAGCGGAAAAGCAGCCCATTGCAACCACTCCAAATGCATGGCGTTAAAGTAATCGGTAAATTTGTACGCAAAGCCCCAGGGGTCAATTCCCTTTACAAAACCAGAGAAAATAAATGTAATTCCGACCAGCACCCGGGCCAAATGTTTTATAATTTTCATTGCAAATCTTGTTATTTAGCGTTTTCAAAATCGATTTTAATCAGGGCAAAAACGGCATAATTGATCATGTCGAGATAATTGGCATCAATTCCTTCAGAAACGGTTGTTTTACCCTCATTGTCTTCAATCTGTTTGGTACGTTTCAGTTTCATCAGAATTAAATCGGTATAGGAACTCACGCGCATTTTACGCCAGGCTTCACCATAATCATGGTTTTTATCCTGCATAAGTTTTTTAGCAGTTTGAACGTATTTATCGTAGAGTTCAAGTGTTTTTTCCTTGTCAAGGTTTACGTCAGAAGGGCCCAACTCCAACTGAATTAAGCCCATGATGGCGTAATTAACAATGCCAATAAATTCAGGCCTGATTCCCTCATTCACTTTCGAAATGCCTTTTTCTTCAATACTTCTTATTCGGCTTGCCTTTATAAATATCTGGTCTGTAATCGATTTTTGCCTTAATATTCGCCATGCTGTTCCATAGTCGTTCATTTTATCGGAGAAAACCGACCTGCAAGTAGCTGTAATCGTATCGTACTGTTGAATTGTTTTTTCCATGTTTGTTTTAAAATGAGGGATAAAAATAGGAAAATTTGAGGAACTTGAAGGGTTTTATTATACATTTGTACAACTGAATTGTATAACCATAAAACATTTTGCTTATGCTGATTACCCAATCTGCGGGTAAGTTCCTCAAAAGGAAAAATTCAATCAATCTGGGTGGCAAATTGATAGATTTTTCCGAACCGGTGGTAATGGGGATAATAAATGTCACGCCCGATTCTTTTTACGATGGTGGAAAACTTACAGATGAAAATGTACTGCTTTCGTGGGTTGAAAAAATGGTAAAAGAAGACGTTTCTTTTATTGATGTGGGAGGCATATCAACAAGGCCCGGAGCTAAACTTGTATCTACCAAAACCGAGCTCGACCGTTTGTTGCCTGCGGTTCATGCCATCCGAAAAAATTTTCCTGACATTCCACTCTCTGTTGATACTTTTCGCAGCTGGGTAGCAGTTCGGGTCATTGATGAAATAGGGCCTATAATTGTAAACGATATTTCGGGAGGAACACTCGATTCAAAAATGTTTGAAACCATTGGGAAAATGAATGTTCCGTATGTTCTTACCCACATTCAGGGCACACCACAAAATATGCAGGAAGAACCTTTTTATGAGGATGTTGTAAAAGAAATATCTAACTGGTTGAGTGAGCGCGTAAAAAAGCTTACAAAATGTGGGGTAAAAGATATCATTATCGATCCTGGTTTTGGTTTTGGCAAGAACATTCAGCATAACTACGATTTACTTAACCGGCTTGATTCCTTTAAAGTTTTTCAACTGCCTGTAATGGTTGGTCTCAGCCGGAAATCTATGCTGTGGAAGTGGTTGGGCATTAAACCTGAAGAAGCCCTGAATGGAACAACTATTGCAAATACAATGGCACTTTTAGGCGGAGCCGATATTTTGCGGGTACATGATGTTAAAGAGGCCGTGGAAGCTATAGAAATTCTGAAAGCCCTAAAATCAACTGTTGTCTGATGCCTGGATTTATTACCATACGGTTTCTCGATATTCTCGATATTTTGCTGGTGGCATTATTGCTCTACCAACTTTACCGTTTGATTAAGGGAACCGTTGCTTTCAATATTGTTATCGGTCTTTTTTCACTTTATTTGCTTTGGCTTATTGTAAAAGCCCTCAACATGCAATTGCTCGGCTCAATAATGGGGCAGTTTATCGGTGTTGGTGTTCTGGCATTAATTATTGTATTTCATCCTGAAATACGGAAATTCCTGGTGTTCATCGGCACCAATTATAATGTGAACAGGGTTTTATCGCTCGATAAACTTTTTGGAACCAATAAAGGGAAAACGGTTGAAGATGAGCAGATTGAAATTCTTACTGAAGCTTGTTTTTCACTTTCCAGGTCAAAAACCGGTGCACTGATTGTGATTGCCCGCACTTCTGAACTTGCCGATCAGATCAGAACCGGAGAATTGCTGGAAGCTCAAATTTCTTCATCGCTTTTACGGACGATCTTTTTTAAAAATACTCCCTTGCACGACGGAGCTGTTATTATTAAAAACAACAATATAGTTGCAGCCGGATGCATTCTTCCGCTTACCCAGCGCGATGTGGATAAAACTCTGGGCCTTAGGCACAGGGCTGCCATTGGCATTACTGAAAATACCGATGCAGTAGCCATTATTGTTTCAGAAGAGCGTGGTTCAGTATCTTTCGCCGAAGGCGGAGAAATTAAAAGACGAATTTCGAGAGAAGTTTTAATCGAATTGCTGGGAGAAAGCCTGAATAGGCAAAATTGATTATCAATTCACTTTATAGATTTAAACTCCGGTTTTTTATGAACAGAATTTGTGAATTATTCAGTATAAAATATCCTGTTATTCAGGGTGGAATGGTTTGGTGCTCAGGCTGGAAGCTGGCTTCAGCAGTCAGCAATTGCGGCGGTTTGGGGCTAATTGGTTCCGGCTCAATGCATCCTGAAACACTTGAAGAGCATATTCGAAAAACCCAGGCTGCAACAGATAAGTCATTTGGAGTAAATGTCCCCTTACTTTATCCTGAAACAGAGCGCATAATGGAAATCATTGTCCGGTTGGGAGTGAAAATTGTTTTTACCTCAGCAGGAAGCCCAAAAAAATGGACGGGCTGGTTGAAAGAAAAAGGGATAACTGTAGTCCATGTGGTCTCAAGTTCGCTGTTCGCCGAAAAAAGTGAAGCTGCCGGAGTGGATGCCATAGTTGCCGAAGGTTTCGAAGCAGGAGGACATAACGGGAGGGAAGAAACCACCACATTAACTTTAATTCCTTCGGTACGGAAAGCAACCAGCTTGCCTTTACTTGCAGCAGGAGGCATTGGTTCGGGCCTCGAAATGCTGGCAGCGATGGTTTTGGGAGCCGACGGTGTTCAGATTGGTTCGCGGTTTGCAATTTCTGAAGAATCTTCAGCGCATCAGGCATTTAAACAATACATTTTGAAATTGGGAGAAGGGGGGACCAAATTAGCATTGAAAAAGCTGGCTCCGGTTCGTTTGGTAAAAAATGCTTTTTTTGAACAGGTGGACGAAGCTGAAAAACGTGGCGCCACTGCTGAAGAATTAATAAGATTATTGGGGAAAGGCCGGGCTAAAAGAGGCATTTTCGAAGGCGATCTTGAAAACGGGGAACTTGAAATTGGCCAGGTTTCCGCAGCGATTCAGGAAATACTTCCGGTAAAAACAATTATGGATAATCTGATATCTGAATATCAATCGGCAGTAACAGAGATTTCGGAAAATGGCCGGTTTAAGTTTTAAAATTTTATTTGAAAAAAAATCACCTGGTGCCCTGGTTCACCGGTCACTTGCATATGATTGGGTGGTCCCGATTGCTCGCGGACTGTCAGACCCGCAGGAAAGTGAGCATGAGGTCTGGCTTGTCAGACCGCTAAAACCCCCGCCTGCCATATATAATTTATTGGGCAACGTTTTATTTCAAAATAATTTTTCTACTTAGTATTTTGTCATCAATTTTTACTCGTAAAATGTATATGCCCTTTTGAGCTATAAATAAATCAGTACTATTGCGTTTTATGCTATGTAGTCTTATTATATATCTGCCAGATAAATCTACTAAATCTATTGATTCCATTAAATGTTCAGAAGAAATATGAAGTTGGTTGGTTTCTTGATACACATTGATTGTATTTTCATTTATTGGGAGATTAGCAATATTTGTAGAAATTATATCGCATGATTCGCAATTAGAGTTGTTTTTTTCCCTGTAACATAGAAGATTTGAATTCCATAGACCACTTCCAATCGGCAATAATCCTTTGTCTGAACCAATACCTTCAATTATGCTTTGATTACTCTCAGTATTATATCTCCTGAAATATTTATTACAATAATTCACTGAATCAATAGATTCAACTTTTCCACAAAAATAAAAGGTAATGGGCATTGGGAATAATACATCATTGCAAATTGAGTCACCTTGAATCAAATTAAAATCATAGATTATGTAACTACTACTAGTCAAGGAATAGAAAGAGTCATATAACCAGACACGTTTACTCACTGTATCATTTCTAATTGCACCAAGGTATCCGGAAATATAGGTTCTGGGGACAATTTGAGAACTTGTATATCCTTCATAATAAAGTTTTTTGTATAATGTGTCATTTATGATCGTATCACCAGAACAAAAGAATTTTACGGTATCTGTTGCATAGTAGGTGTCATGTCCACCACCGAACATTCCTCCTTTTGTCACATATCTACAATACCATTCGCCATTATCAAGATCAAACGGCTTATATTCTTGACTTTGTACAAATTGTAAAGTCATCAGAGTCAAAATAAATGTAATTAAATTTTTCATGGATAGTTTAGTTGTATTTATATCTGATTTACAGTGTTTTTAATGTTGCTAAACTCCACGGATAAAATCATTCAAAGGTAGTTTCGTCAATCTGGTATTTGTTCCGGTCGGTGGAACTTCTCGAAACAAGCTCGCCCAGAAATCCCCCCAGAAAAAACTGGGCCCCGATAATCATGGCGGTAAGAGCAATGTAAAAATACGGGCTGTTGGTAATCAGGTTGCCCACAATTCCGTTTTGTAATTGAATAATTTTTTCAACTCCAAGCCAAATGGCAGCAGCCAAACCAATTATAATCATTAATATTCCGAGAATTCCAAAGAAATGCATGGGGCGCTTTACAAACCGTGAAATAAACATAACTGAGAGCAAATCGAGCGGACCGCGGATAAACCGTTCAATTCCGAATTTGGTTACGCCATATTTCCGTTCGCTGTGTACAACTACCTTTTCACCTATATTATTGTATCCCGCCCATTTGGCCAGAACGGGAATGTAACGGTGCATTTCGCCATAAACTTCAATGCTTTTTATCACATTTTTCCGGTAAGCTTTCAGCCCGCAGTTCATATCGTGTAATTTTATACCAGACATCCGCCGAACGGTCCAGTTATAAAATTTGCTCGGCAGGTTTTTGGTCAGTATCGGATCACGGCGTTTCTTTTTCCAGCCCGATACCAAATCGTAGCCTTCCTCTTTTATCATCCGGTAAAGTTCCGGAATTTCATCCGGACTGTCCTGTAAATCGGCATCCATGGTTATAATCACGTCACCTTTTGCCAAATCGAATCCACAATAAAGTGCAGCGGATTTTCCATAGTTGCGCCTGAATTTGATTCCTTTAATATTCGAATTTTCTTGCTGAAGACTTTCAATTACCTGCCACGACTTATCCTTACTTCCGTCGTCAACCATAATGATTTCATACGAAAAACTATTTTCGTCCATAACTTTTTTTATCCAGGCAGCCAGTTCGGGCAACGACTCTTCTTCATTAAAAAGGGGTACAATTACGGAAATATCCATTATTAAATCTTTACTTCTATATTATTCCGAAAAGTCTTCTTTAGGATTTTTTTTGGTAAAAATGGAAGTGATAAGCGAAATAACCAATCCAATAAATGCACCGACAAAAATGCTCATTGCAAACATGATTGCAGGTTTTTGAAATTTTGTGGCTATTTCAACAGCCATATCTAATTGTTCTTCAGGAACATTTCCCTGTCTTACCATTTGCTCTTCAATGGACAGACGCAATTGTTCCTGCAACGACGGATCAATAATCCCATAAAGCAGGTAGGTATAAAAACCGGAAAGAACGGATGCAAAAACCATAGTAAGAACGCCAATACCTAATGCCTGACCATAAGTCATTACTTCTCCAAGTAATTTACGATAATTAAGTTGCGCAATAATAACACCGGCAATCATAACACCGTAAGTTACCCATTGGGCCGATTTTGCGAAAGTGTTCCCTGTTGCATAATAAACTACTGAAACAAGAATTGTTGCAATGCCTAAGTACAGGCCATAAGTAAGTGATGATTTCCAGAGAGATACGGGTTTTTCTTCCATAACAATTTGTTTTTAAAAAGGTAAAGTTTAATGCAAATATATGTTTATTTGATGGTAAATTTGCCGGAAACTTAATTTTTTCTACTTTTGCAGCCGGGTAAGTCCTGTGCGACCAGCTCCTGCTGAATTCCCCCAGGGTCGGAAGGCAGCAAGGGTAGGCGGTTGAAGCGGTGCGACACAGGTAGCTTACCCACTTTTTTTGTAAGAAAAAAAAGCGGTGAAAGGTTGAAAAAAGTTTTGCAGAATTAAAAATTAATTCTTTTCTTTGCGCCGCTGTTTTAAACAGATAAACGTTCTGAAAGTATTGAAAAAAATGCCGGATTAGCTCATCCTGATAGCTGTCGGGAGTTAGAGCGCGTTCCGTCGTTTGGCGGATAAACATCTTCAGTTGGTTAGGTGAAAAACGACAAGGAAATTTGATAAGTTGAATATAAGCCGAATTAGCTCAGTTGGTCAGAGCACGTGATTTGTAATCTCGGGGTCCTCAGTTCGAATCTGAGATTCGGCTCAAAATATTACAAGGGGAGATACCGAAGCGGTCAAACGGGGTCCCGAGTACTCGGGATAAATCTGTTGGCAAAGCCGGTATTAGAACCGGAAGTTCATAAAATATTGGGGAGATACCGAAGCGGTCAAACGGGGCAGACTGTAAATCTGTTGGCAATGCCTTCGGAGGTTCGAATCCTCCTCTCCCCACTTCTTTACTTAATTGCCTGGTATTTAATTGGTTGTACGAAAAGTTGACAATTTCAAATTAAAAACGCTTTTGCATTACATTAATTTTTGAGTAAGTTAACAAAAGCCTGTTTAAGGAATTATTGTTTTACAGTATGTTGGTTGAATAAAGTGATTTATCGTATTCGGTCGGCAAGGGTAGTGGTGTTTGTGGACGGCTTTTTTCTCCAGGTTCGGCGCATGTAGAGTTGGAAAGATTCTTCGAACAGGGGTTTGCCTTTGGGCTGAACCAGTGAAGCATTATTCGGGGCTTCCGGGGGAATTGGGGAAATCAGGCAGGCGTTTATTTTTTCAACGGGGCAGGGATGAAGAAAATGGAAGATTCGGGAGAGGGATGCGGTTGGTTTTAGCCAGCGGTGTTCGTCGTTGTGGTCGAGGATAACCGGCATGCGAACAGCACCGATTTATCCGGTTCAGGCAATTCTACCTGCGTGTGCTTGGAGTGGATTCTTTTCAGATTGCTTGCAAAAACAAAACTGTGAAAAGGTGTGGCCATATTTTAGTCAAAAATTATGGTTGTAATATAGTCGTTGTTTTGAAATATGGATAAACGAACAAAAAAAAATCCCCACTAACCAGCGGGGAGAGTTTTTAAGCTACTGCCATTTCTTTTAAAAAATAAATAGAGGTTTTCTAACTTTCCTTAAATTTGCTTTTTTATAGGTTTTCCTTTTTTTTCCAAGCGCTAAATCTAATAAATTTCTGTATAGTAAAAACTAAAATATATTTTTCTGTTTTCCCAAATGAAATTAAATTTTATCCGTCATCATAAATCCCTAAATCAAGATGGACGAAAGTGAATTTGTTTTCAACTTGGGTGTAGGTCACATTAACTGGTGCGGAGTCCGCAGATAATCGCTTGTTGAAGTAAACCATTCTTTACATTTCAATATCAGGATAAAATGCTGCGAAGGCAAACCAGTAACCCATCATTTGTGGCACTGTTTCGAGTTTTTGCCCGATGCGCGGTCCGTCAATGGCACGGCCAAAAACATCCCAGGTAGTTCCTTCGGTATCTTTCATCAGTGCTGGCAACTGATTTGGCAGATATTGAAAATCCAGTTCGGTACCATCGGGCAAAACCCGGCTGTAAGCTACCATTAAGTTGGCACTCTTGTTTCCCGAAACCACAAGCTTAATACCATTTACCGTATTGTAAAAAAGGTTGTTATTGCCTTCCAGTCGTCCGAATTGAAAAGCTTTGGCAGCGCCGTCTATAATAACCGTCAGCACGCGTTCTTTAGGCTGAAGCCTGGAGTCGGTATTGGCAACCGGAAACAGCAGCATGCTATTCGATTTATAAGCTCCGTAAGGATACCTGCCGTAATTGCGGTTGTAACCCGTTTTGGTTGACACCACTTTCGAGTTCGGATACATGGCTTTCCAGGTTTTCCACGAAGTTTCAACCAGGTTGTAGGTTTTGACTTCTTTTCCTGATTGTTTCCCGTTAACCGATTTGAGTAATAGCTGCGACCAGTTGCTGTTGGTTGCCCGGTCGTATGGAATGATGTTGGAGTTATACAATAAGCCCGAAACTCCAAAAGTGGTTATTTTTCCATCTATTTCACGATCCCAGCCAATACCGGTTCCGGTTAGCGGACAATATATTACTGAAATGGAGTGGCTTGACGTATTGTCGTTTACAATTTCGTGCCAGTCGAGAATGGGGTGCGGATAAGCGCGCACATCGCTGCCGTCAGCAAAACCGAGAACCAGGTCATCATCTGACAAATAGTTAATGGCTGAGGGCGAAATAAAATCGGGATTATCAATGGCCGGAATTCCGTCCTTGCCTGGTCCGCCATCGCGAACTTCATTAACCGGAATCAACCAATCAGTTGAATTTGAATTGTTGCTTCCATTGTTGCCGGAATTCTGTGCCATATCTTCCTCCTTGCAACCAGCCAGTAAAATTAATCCTGCTAAAAATCCTGTTATTGTTTTCATGACTATTACTTTTTTAATGAATGAATAATTCGTTTTTCGAGAGCGGAATGTTAAAAAGAAGTGCTGCTGTAATTTTATATGAAGTGGTCAATTGGGTTCCGTCGAGTTTTCTGTAAAGCGGAACATCGCCTGAGAGCCTGAACGACCATGAAGGTGAAAAGGAGATGTTTACGCCCGGAATAACATAAACCCATTGCCCGCCCGATGAAGGAAAAATCCCGCCGTCGATTAAATCTTCGGTTTGTTTCCGGTAACGGATAAACGTGGAAAAATCAACCGGACGTTTTACAAACGTACTGTAATTCAATCCAAGATTAAACTGAAACTCATTTCCAAACCTGTAGGTCTGCGTTGTGTTGTAATTTCTGTTTTCACCGGAATACCTGAACGTGGTTACGGCCATCAAACCAAGGTTGGGATTTTTCAAAAACCGGCTTTTCAGGAAATAGCTCCAGAAAATGCCGTCGAGCGAACCTGAACCGGGCTGCATATCAGCGGCCATAACCAGTCCCTGATTGTTTACATGGTCGGTTTTGGCAGTGGGGATTTTCGGACCAACTCCGGCCACCCAATCAATGCCAGACTGATTTTCAGGATTTATCAGGCGGTATTTCGCCAAAAAAACCACATCTCCAATACCCTGAGCAGCGGTAAAATCTTCGCCTGCAAAAGCCTGAATACTGCGTGTTTGCCTGATAAATGGCACTACACCGGTAAACGACCAGCGGTTATTCAATCCGTAATTAATTTCAATGAGCGATGATTGCGTGGTACGGCTCCGGGTATCGTCATCCAGCCTTTCCGAAAAGCTGACCAAATCGTTTATGGCATTGTAATCGTAGGTAACCAGCACCTGCAACGATTGACTTTCGGCAGTGCCAAGGCCCAAACTGCCGCCGAGCGGAACCCCGCCCGAACAGCAGGTTTGGGCTGCACTCCCGAAGGGAGCAGCAAAAATGAACAACACTCCTAACACACTTGCCCAAATTAAACCCGACAACTTTCTGTTCATAATGCTTCCTATACCCTTTGCAGTAATCATGGTTTTATTTGTTTATTACCTGTTTTCCAAGTTCAACAAATTGTTTGGGATTGCGGTATCCGGCAGTTTGCGCAATAACTTTGCCTTCGCTGTCGATAAACAGCAAAGTAGGATACCCCCTCACCTTATAGTTCCTTGCCAGTTCAATTCCTTCGCCCTTTTCTCCGTCAACCGCCACATTAATAAAATTGGCGTTGTAAAATTCTCCAACTTGTTCATTGGGAAACGTGCGCGCCTTTAGCAGCTTACAGGGACCACACCAACTGGCATACACATCGAGGAAAACGGGTTTTCCTTCAGTTTTGGCTTTTTGCAGCGCCTCTTCCCAGGTTCCCTGGTGAAAGGCAATACCCGTTTCCTTTTTCGCTTCCGAATCAGAAACACCGGATTTTGCAGATGAAAAAATAAAGAGGAATAAACCTGCGAGAATCATTAATTTTGTCTTCATAACTTTACATTTTTATGGGTTTTCAAACTTTTTTTTAGATGAATATCTTTCATCATCTTTTACAGTTAATCAGACGGGGAATGGAGGGAAACCTGACAAATCAGGTTTTCATTTTTTGAGGAAATTGCAGCAAATCAGGCTACGCGGATTTTTCTCTCCGCTGCAACTTCAGGAATCCGCTCAAAACAAACTTGTTGATTTCCAAGAAGCAGGGTAATTTCTTTGCAGTTACTGGGATAAGTAATTTTAAAAGTTGTTTGCGGAAACTGGTATTCGCCTGAAATATTCCGATAAATGCCTGAACATTCTTCTTTTCCTTCCGGTGAATAGCGAATCACTTTTAATTCGCCCCGCTCAAATCGGATGTCAAACCATGAACCGGCTCCTTCGCCGCTTAACCATAAAGCGGTTTCGGGTATAACCGCATGGCGTTCAGGGGTAGGAAGTGTACCGCGCAAAAATGCTTTATCCGGTTTTTTCAACGGACAAAAAGGTTCGTTCTGCAATAGTTTAGGAACTGTTACCACTCCACCCAGCGCGTTTACATTGTTCAAAGGAGTTGGGGTGAGCGGCATCCAAAAATTCAATTTCAATTGTTGTTTTAATGAAGGTTCCCCGGCCCGAATAACAGCGTTAACAAACCGCGAACAATTGCTGCCGCCTGTTCGAAATGGTCCGTAGTCGATAAATTTTTTTTCCTGCATTTGAATCGCTTTTCCGTATGCTTTTTCAAACTTTACCCGGGCAACCGAGGCATAAAGTATTCCTTCGCCATGACATGCGCCGTTGTTTTGCAATTCAGTTAAAATGGCATCCAGGTTTTCCAGATTTTTCCCATCAGATGAAACAGCAGGCGTGGTGATCATGTGCAAATCGTGGTCGGTTTCTGCGCTTCGCACCCGGCCAAACTGAAAGGGTGCATGGTAACGGCCAAAATCAAAATAATGGCATTTCCGGTTTTTTGAATCAACCAGCACCACTGCAGCATGACCTACTTTATAATAGTTGTTTTCGTTAAAGCCTAAAAACGAAGTCAATGGATCGTACCAGGCGCCAGGTTGTTTGCAATATGTTGCAGGCCAGGCCAGCGCTATGGCAAAACCAGTATATTTTTGTTTTTTATCCATAATTTGGTTTCGTTGCCTGTTGAACGATTTAAATCAAAATAACGCATCATAAAACCTTTGTGCTGAACAGTAACCTGTGTTATGCTTACTGTTTTCAGTCCTCCCCCGCGTTCCATAACCAGGTTTACTGAATTGTCAGAAGTGTGTTTGCCCGAATGAAAAGTAAGAACTTTTTCCAGCGTAATTGCTCCCTCATTTTGGCTTAGGAAATCGTTAAACCATTCCTGCCTAAGGTTCCTGTTTTCGGGCGAATAAAGCGTAACTGACGACCATATTGCCGGTTTTTCCAAGTTGGGAAGTTTAACATGTTTTTTGTTCCCGTCCCACACAAATTCGTACAAACCTGTTGTTTTTCCTTCCTCTTGCTCCAGTACGACCACTGTAAACGGCTCTACAGCCTGCAGATTTTCCTGTTCAAAATATTCCTCAACCGGCAATGTAGTTGATGCAAAACCAGTTAAAACAGTTCCGCGGCTGCGTGTATGGAATTCCTGTTTGCTATGCGGTGTAAAAGCTCCGTTTAGCAGGCAGCACAGCCGTCCGTTGTCGGTTACGGCAATCCACGAACCGCCGGCTTTTTCATCTTTCGGGAAGTACAAATTCACTTCGCCTGCCGGATATTCCTGTGGTGGCCGGGTTGGCCGGTAAGCTTTCTCGTCGCGGTTAGACGTGAGAATGGCTCCTCTTCCATTTGTTTCCGGTATGTATGTTACTGTGCACATTTGTCGTTCCTGAATCTGATTGTAGAGTAAGCCACGCCAAAATTTTCATCGGTTAAAGTGCTTAAACCCATTACAATAAGGCCTGCTTTAATAATGGCCTGGTGATGAATACTGTGCTCAATGCAATACGCCAGTTCCCTGCCCACTGAGCTGTGTACAAAGTGATCGGCAGAACCGTTGGCGGTAAAATCACCCTCAAATTTTACAAGCTGATTTTCGTCGAGTGTGTCGATCCCTGTAATTAACCGGTTAATGGTTTCAATGGCAAACTGCGGATCCTGTTCAATGCGCTTATCGCGCTGGCGTTTATCGTAACTGATGGTTCCGGAAAACGAACCCGAAACCAGCAACAGGTAAAACTCCAGGATATGCCGGATGTGCTGTCCGACAGAAGAACCCGACAGCACCTCGGTTTTTTTTGTAAAATATTCAGTTTTTATCACCTGGAGCAAATCCTTTATCTGCAGCAGGTTTTCTTTTGCAACATTCTTCATTTTAATCGTTTTTTTTAATGAAATTCATTTGGAACCCGATTTATTGTGATAAAATTATTGTGATAAAATTTAATTTTCCAGATGCGATTTTATTCTTCTGTAAAATCAGCCACCAGGGTAACTTCAACCGTTTTGGCAATATTAGACGAAGGTTTCCCTTTAACAAAGGTAATTCCGTAGTCGGCCAGTGTGATGTCGAAAACACTTTTCACCTGTGCTGTATTTCCTTTAACTGTAATGGTACCCGATTCTTTTATCGGGTTGGCTTTCCCCTTTAAGGTCATTTCTCCCTCCACATTGGCATTGTAGGTTCCGTCTTTTGAAAAATCAACCGCATCAAGATTGGTTATTTTTCCCACAAAACGGGCCCGTGGAAATTCTTTGGTATCAAGAAAATCTTTGTTGTTAAAGTGCTTTTGCATTAACGCTTTTTCGAACTCGAAACCTTGCATGGGCACTGAAAACACAACTTCTCCGGTAGTTTTGGTAAGTGCACCTGTTGATGTGTAATTGTTCGCTTCAATGTTTTCGGCCGGCGTGGTTGAAAAGAACCGGATGTGTGTTTTGGAACTTACCAGTTTTTCCGAATTTTGTGCGAAAGTTGTTGCTGTTGCTATTAAAAACAGCGCAATTGTTAAGAATACTTTTGTTTTCATTTTTTTAATTTTTAATGTTAACTACTTGAATTTTAATTATTTATTATTCTACTTATTCATTTATGATGGCACTTTTTTCAAGGATTACGTTTTCGTACAATCCCAAATCCTGATCGTAAGCAGCGCCTGAGCGGATAACCCCTTTTACCCGAATGGTTTGTCCCACCTGAATGGCTGAAACCTGTTCTGCTGTTTCTTCGGAAAAAGTAGCGCTTACGCCGGCTTTGTCCGATTGGTCTTTTAACAGCACAACCTTTTGCCCGTTAAAATTCTCAGAAATTTTACTTACAACTCCTGAAACTTCCAGGATTTTCGATTCACCATCGGCAGCAAGATATTTTTGGTTAGCTGCGGTTGGGTCGCTTAAATATTCGGCTACAAGGGCTGAACCGGTAACTGAGTAATCGGTTTTAGCACCTTGAACGTCGCGGTGCGGCATGTTAAACAGATACAAACCCACGCCCGCTCCAATAACTATTCCTGCTAAAATTATTATGGCAGCAATTTTGATGATTTTTTTTCGTTTCATTTTTTTTCAATTTTAAATTTCAAACAAAGAGTCGGTTGAGGTGTTAAATCCTTACAACAAAATCCGAAAAAAATGACACAGAAAAGGCGAAGCAATCTGCTCCGCCTTCACAAAAATCAACACAACGATTTACTCCGCTTCTTTTTTTGCCGTTTTCAGCGCTTCGGCCAGTTCTTCATTGGTTTTTGCCACACTTATCTGGTGAACCAGCGTTTTGGTGTCGGCATCGAAAAAATAGGCTACACCTGTTCCTTTATACGCAGCCATTTTTTCATCGAGCCCTAACTTTTTAAGTTCTTCAGCCGACTTCTTTTTGGTTTCGTCGTTGGTTACATCGTTGGCAACAAAATGAATTGCGCCATCTTTATTGTTCTCCATAAAAGCCGCCATTGCCCGCTCGCCGTTCTTTTCGCAGGTGGGACACCAGTCGGCTTTGTTAATTACTGCAATTACTTTGGAGCCGTTTCCGGCTATTGCCTGGAAAGAAAGCAGCGCAGCAAAAACCACACTTGCAAAAATTGTTTTTACCTTTTTCATAATTTTTTGAAATTTAATGTTTAACACTTTTTTGTTTTCAGGTGAATAGTCGCTGTGATTAACAAACCTGACATATTTTTTTAAAAAAATTCAGAAAAGAAAAGCAGACCCCACATAAAATCCACCATTACCCAGTTGCTTTTCAGGCGAATACCCGTAATTCACCGAAATAATATTATTGGTGTTGTAAACGAAGTAAAACAGGAATTACAAATATTCGCTGAAAAGATTTTCCAACCGGTCTCTTTCGATGAGCCCTTTATGCGAAAATGTTTGCTGGCCCTGGTTATACAACACAAAATAAGGGACAGTGCCTAATTCCAGTTTTTTTATCAGTCTTTTGCTGGCATCGGCATTTATCTTCACCACTGAAATTCGTCCGGCATATTCGGTTTTCAGGTCGTCAATCATGGGCATCATTTGCCGGCAGGGAGCACACCAGGGCGCATAAAAATCAATAAAAACCGGGTTACCCGACTCTACCAGGGCATTAAATTCATCCCACTCCATTTTGTCTTTCGTTTCGGGCTTAGCGTTGGGCTCAACTACCACCGGAAGATTCAGAAGTTCCCATTCCATGATACCCTCTTCCAGGTTATACACGTTGGTGTAGCCGTTTTTGACCAGGGTTTCG
Source organism: Mariniphaga sp. (assembly GCA_019429205.1). Lineage (GTDB taxonomy): Bacteria > Bacteroidota > Bacteroidia > Bacteroidales > Prolixibacteraceae > Mariniphaga. The sequence goes on from JAHYIT010000060.1 coordinate 23,868, forward strand.
GCCGCTTTTTTACTCCGCCAGCCGGTGTTGCAATAAAGGTAAACCGGCTGATTTTTGGGCAGTAGTAAAAGGTTTTTATTAAAATCGAACGCGTAAAAATTCAATTGCCCGGCATCGGGAAGATGCCCGTTTAAAAATTCTGATTCCGTCCGCACATCCAAAAGCGTTCCTTTTTCGTTTTGAATCACTTTTTGAAACTGTTCCGAATTTATATGTTTTACCTGGTCGCTTTGAGCGGAGCAACTTAATCCTGTTATCAGCAATGTTATTCCTGTTATTAATCCTTTAATCATCTCTTTCGTTTTTTGTTTTAACTGAAATGATCGTCGGATAAGGAGTGAATTCCTGACAGGGAATGTTGAAATTAAAAATCGATAATTATTTTTAAAAAGAATGGTTTTTATATAAATACCGGTACAGGTAAGGATAAATTTCGCAGGCCACACAAAAGCCAAAAGCTGCTTCCATAAAAGAGAAAAAAGCAAGTACGGCAGCAAAACCCAATGCCAGCCATGTAAATCCACTTATAACCGATACAAGTATAATGGCGCTGAACACAAAACCAATGCGCGCGGCAAAAATTTTCGGTCCGGCATTAATCAATTGTGCCGGTAACAGAAGCCATTTTACAATGCTTTTGGAGGAATTTCCCAAAAGGCTGAATTTGGCCAGGCGGCCACTTCGCATCAGAAAATCGATGGCCAGAAAAGCCGGAATAAACCACTGGCCTGTAAAGCCAAAAAGCAGTAGCAACAAAACGGTAAAG
>JAHYIT010000061.1 GCA_019429205.1 Mariniphaga sp.
TTAAAAATGCGGTCAATAATTTCTTTGAAAACAAAGTTTGGTTGGAAAAAGAGTTTGAAAATATTTTAACAGACAATTTTCAAATCATTAAACCCAATTTTTCGGGTTCCTATTTGAAATGAGTATAGTTATAGGAAACATCTCCGCTAACCACCGGGTTGATGATTTCTGCCGTCATGGTACCGCCGTTGGGCGTGTAGGTGTAGTTTAGCCCGAAGGTGATGCTGTTGCGGGCCTGGTGGGTTTTGGTTCCCGATTCGGCGGAGGCGAGCATAATGTCGAACTCCTGCGCCGAAATAAAGGAACAGCCCATCCATACAAGAATGATTGTTGTATATATTTTTTTCATGGTGTCGCGATTTTTAAAATTAAATGATTGTTGAAGTTGGTATTACTCACTCACTATTCACCAGCTGACCTCAAAGTCAGCAGGTGAACGCTCCGAGGTTGAGCTGGTGGCTTAAAGTCCACCTGCTCAATACCTGCCTAAAAATCAGTCCTTCACAATTTTCCAGTTGGTGCTGAGTTCGCCTATTATAATCTTCATCAGGTACATCCCGGCGGGTTACGCGGAAAGGTCCACCGTATTTTCGGGGCCTGTGAATTGTTTGTCGGCAATTAACCTGCCCTGCGGGCTGAATACCAGCACCCGGGCCGGTTCTTTTTCCAGCCCGGAAATGCTCACTGTTATCTTTCCTTTGGTAGGATTGGGATAAATTTTTATCTCGTGCCCATCCAGCGCATCTTCCAGTATTTCCTGTTGTTCGCTGAGGCCTGCCCCGCCCGGAACAGTGGCGCTTTTTAACTGGATAAATTCTCTCCGCTCGCGGTTTCCCGAAGCGTCGTATTCGTATTCAAAAACTTTCGTTTGCGCCAAAGCGGGCAACGAAGCTGCCAGCGTCAATACCAGCAGTAAAACCGGCAAATAATAGTTGCGTTTCATGGTTCATCCCTCCCGCTATTTACCGGCTGCTTCCAGTTTTTCAATGCGCGCCTTTAGGTCGTCGATTTCGGCCTGCTTTTCCTGGAAGGCTTTTACAAGGACAGGGATGAGCTCAGTATAACGGATACCAAGCGAGCCATCTTTTCTGCCCATAACAATTTCAGGAAAAACAGGCTGCACTTCCTGCGCAATAAATCCAAAAAGATCATCAACAGCGTAAGCCGGTTGCCCGTCTTTCTGCGGTATGCGATCAGGGGCTAATTTGTATTTCACTGCCCGCAACTACTTAAGCTTTTCCGAAACAGGGGCAAAATCCCTGATATCGGTTTTAAAGCTTTCGTCCGAATCGATTGTTGGACTGTAAGTAAACGTGGGGGAAACTGCGTAAAGATCATACCACCGGGAAGAATAGTCCCCCAAAGAACAGTAACCCGATGGGTAAAAAGTGCCGTACGGGTAAATCAGCGCGTCGCCCGAATCGTTGATGCGCATTGTCCCGGATACATCCAACTGGTAAGTTGGGTTGGTGTTGTTGATACCGACCTTGCCGGTACTGCTCACTTTAATTTGTGAAAATCCGTTGATTGTGCAGGCGAATAGGCCCAGCACAAAAAAAATTGAAAAATTTTTCATAGTTTTGAAACGTTTTGTGGGCATTTGGGTGAGGGCTCTCTTGCCCGGTTAATAAATCAATTATATTCCGGGAAGAGGAAAAATGTAACCCTGAAAAAGAAAAAAGTTTTTAACCCGGCGTTTATTTGGGATAGAACTAAATAAAAGCCGGATGGAAAAATTAAATTTAAACACCTGATTCTAAATACACTAAAAAATATCAAACCCGTGCGCCTGATAAACCCGGCATTTTTTATCTTTGCGCCACATTTTGTCTGGCTTTTTACAGACACAAAAAAACAGTTTAAAATGAACTTTGTAGAAGAACTCAAATGGCGGGGCATGTTGCACGATGTAATGCCCGGAACAGAAGAACAACTGGATAAGGAACTTACTTCGGCTTACCTGGGAATTGACCCTACCGCCGACTCACTGCATATTGGCCACCTGGTGGGTGTGATGGTGCTGAAACATTTCCAACTGGCAGGGCACAAACCCATTGCATTAATTGGCGGCGCCACCGGCATGATTGGCGACCCCTCGGGAAAATCGGAAGAACGCAACCTGCTTGACGAACCTACGCTTCGGCACAACCAGGAGTGCATACAAAAACAACTGGCCAGGTTCCTCGATTTTGAAACGCAGGCGCCATACGCTGCCGTGCTGGTAAACAACTACGACTGGATGAAGGAAATTTCTTTCCTGGATTTTATCCGCGACATTGGAAAACACATCACCGTAAACTACATGATGGCCAAAGATTCGGTAAAAAAACGGCTCAGTGCCGAATCGAAAGAAGGGATGTCGTTTACTGAGTTTACCTACCAGCTGGTGCAGGGTTACGACTTTTTGTGGCTCTACCAAAACATGAACTGCAAACTGCAGATGGGCGGTTCCGACCAGTGGGGAAACATTACCACCGGCACCGAACTCATTCGCCGGAAAGCGAGCGGCGAAGCTTTTGCACTTACTGTTCCACTAATTACCAAAGCCGATGGCACCAAGTTTGGTAAAACCGAACAGGGCAACGTGTGGCTTGACCCGGAGCGGACTACGCCCTATCAGTTTTACCAGTTTTGGCTGAATGCATCGGACGAGGATGCCGAACGGTACATTAAAATTTTTACGGCCCTTCCCAAGGAAGAAATTGATGCATTGGTGGCTGAGCACAAAACAGCGCCACATGCCCGCGAGCTTCAGAAAAGGCTTGCCGAAGAAGTGACCGTTATGGTACATTCAAAAAAAGAATACGAAATGGCAGTGGAAGCTTCGCAAATTCTTTTTGGCAAGGGAACTGCCGAACAATTGCGTAAACTCGGTGAAAAAACCTTCCTTTCGGTGTTTGAAGGCGTTCCTCAATTCCAGGTATCAAAAACCGAACTGGAACAGGGAATTAACATTGTGGATTTGCTGGCTGAAAAAACCGAAGTTTTTCCGTCGAAAGGCGAATTGCGCAGAACCATTAAAGGTAACGGACTGAGCATCAATCAGGTGAAAATTGGCAACGAAGACATGGTTATCGACAGCCATTTCCTCATTGGCGGAAAATACATTCTGGCCCAAAAAGGGAAAAAGAACTATTCCCTGATTATTGCCTGTTAAAATTACACTGAATTCAAACTGATTCTATACTAAAAACACATCCGCTTCGTTGCATATTTGCTATCAAATTATACCACGTTTATGAATAATTTTTTCGATAATCAGCGAATCCTTCAGGTAATTTGGAGGCGAAAGTTTCATTTTATCGTTGTTGGAGCCATTGCTGTTTTGCTCTCCGCAATTTTTTCAGGGCCAAAATTCATTCAGCCAAAATTTAAATCAACTGCACGCATTTACCCCACCAATTTATGGGTTCTAAGTGAAGAGTCGGAAACGGAACAGATGCTGGAAATCCTAAATTCCAGAGATATCAAGCTCAAAATGTTTGATGCATTTGACCTCGACCAGGTATATAAAATTAGCCGGGAAGATCCGCATTATCTCACTTACATGTTCGATATTTACAATAAAAATGTAAAGGCCGGCAAAACCAAATTTGAGTCGGTTGAAATTTCAGTAATGGATCACAACCCACATCGAGCCAGTAATATGTGCGATTCCATCATCAGGTTTTATAACAAAAAGGTACGGAACTTGCACAAAGCCAAAGACTGGGAAATGGTTGAAATTGCGCGGAAAAACCTGGGAAAAAAACAGGCTGAGCTGGACACATTGGTGGCAGAACTGGATGTTGTTAGAAAAGAATTTGGTATTCTTGATTTTAACAGGCAGGTTGAAAAAGTCACGGAAGGATATATGAACGCCCTTACCAGCGGAAGAGCGTCATCGCCCGATGCAAAAAAGATTCAGGAATTATACAACAACATGGTTGTAAAAGGAGCTGAAACACGCATTATGGAAGCTCGTTTCGATAATTTAATTACCCAAATCGATTCATTAACGAATCTCCAGGATTTGTATTTAAGTGAGTTCGAAAAGGATATTACTTACGCTCATGTGGTGGAATATCCGATACCTGTTGATAAAAAATCATATCCTGTCCGCTGGATTATTGTGGTTTTTTCTACCATATCAGCCGTGTTTCTTGCGTTACTTGTTTTTCTTGTTCTCGATTACCGGAAAAATGAATAACGGGTGATTCAAAACAACACCATAAAAATTACCCTTTTTTACCTGGTTTCAGTTGGATTTATTCTGCTGAATATTTGGTTTGTGGTTAAAAAAGATATGATGGTGTTAAATATACTACCGGTTTTGCTTGGGGTAGTTCTATTGGTTATTTTCTCGTTCGACAAGCTGATTTGGTTTGCCGTTTTTTTTGCTCCGCTTTCGGTGGAATTAAGCAGAATTATGCCCGGCTTCGGTTTCGACATGTATTTGCCAACCGAGCCCATACTTTTTGGTATTCTAATTTTGTTCCTTCTGAAAGTTATCCATAAGCGCAAATTTGATAAAAAAATTCTGCTTCACCCCGTTTCACTGGCCATTTACCTGAATCTGTTCTGGATATTTATTACCAGCCTTACCAGTTCAATGCCGTTGGTTTCGTTTAAATTTTTGCTGGCCAGAATCTGGTTTCTGGTGGCTTTCTTCTTTTTAACGGCCAAAATTTTTTCTAACTGGAAAAAAATGGAACAGTATGTCTGGCTTTATCTGGCGGGATTTCTTATTGTTATTTTTTATGCCATTTTCAGGCATTGGGGTTACGGTTTGCTTAATAAACAGGCAGCCCATTATGTGGTTGTTCCTTTTTATAACGACCACACATCATACGGAGCGGCATTGGCCATGTATTTGCCCTTTACCGTATTTTTTGCCCTTAGCCGGCAATATTCACAAAAGATAAGAACAATAGCATGGGTTGTTACCGGAATTTTATTCATTGCTTTTGTGCTTTCTTACAGCCGGGCAGCGTGGTTGAGTATGATGGTTGCGTTGGTAGTTTGGGCAATTATTAAACTGAAAATCAGGTTTCAGCCCATTTTTATTGCGGCTGTGGTTTTTCTCGCCCTTGTTTTTTCTTTCCAGTCTCAGATTGTTATGTACCTGGAGCGGAATTCCGACGAATCGTCTTCCAATCTTACTGAGCACTTTTCGTCCATGACCAACATCTCAACCGATGCTTCGAACCTGGAACGAATCAATCGCTGGGGCTGTGCCATCCGCATGTTCAGGGAACGTCCGGTTTTTGGTTACGGGCCGGGCACCTACATGTTTCAGTATGCTAAATACCAGCTTAAAAAAGACCGCACCATCATCAGCACCAATGCCGGCGACGGCGGAAACGCCCACAGCGAATACCTGGGCCCGCTTTCGGAATCGGGTGTTTTGGGGCTGCTTACTTTCCTGCTGATTATTGGCACCGTAATGTACACAGCAGTTCACACCTGGAGCAGGTTAACCGACAGCCGGCTAAAAGGCATTGTGCTTGCTGCCATTATCGGACTGGTTACTTACTATGTACACGGCTTTTTGAACAATTTTCTCGATACCGACAAGCTTTCTGTTCCGTTTTGGGGCTTTACAGCCATGATTGTAGCTATCGATTTGTATTCGCGGCGGGAAAATGAGTTGGCACAAAAAAATCCGGCCTGAATATTCAAACCGGATTCTCCTGTATTTTTGCAGTAATTCTATTTCACCCGTTCGCTGTACGATCGGTCGCGGGTATCTACTTTAATTACTTCGCCTTCGTTAATAAACATGGGCACCATAATTTCGGCGCCGGTTTCGAGGGTGGCCGGTTTTAAAGCGGTGGAGCTGGCGGTGTTGCCCTTTTCACCTTCGATGGTAGAAGTAATCTGAAGCTCGACAAACGAGGGCATTTCTGCCGTTAAAGGCGTTTCGGTTTCAGCATGAAACTGAATTTCCACCAATTGCCCTTCTTTCATCAGGTCATTGTTTTCAATCATATTTTCAGGAATCGATATCTGTTCGAAGGTTTCCGTATTCATAAAATTGAATCCCAAGTCGTCTTTATACAAATATTGGTACTGGCGTCTTTCAACCCTTACCTCATCTACTTTTACACCTGAGTTGAAAGTGTTTTCAATTACCCTGCCGGTTTTTACGTTTTTCAGTTTTGTGCGAACAAAAGCCGGCCCTTTACCCGGTTTTACATGCAAAAAATGTACGATGGTATAAATATCGTCCTTAAACATGATGCACATGCCATTTCTAAAATCTGCTGTTGATGCCATGAATTTTTCTTTTACTTTTTTAAACCGCTGCAAAAATAAACAAATAGGTTAAAAATGAAGACATTCGAAGAAGTTTTGGTGAAGAAAAATACAGTTTTAACGTGCGACCTGTTCTTTTCCGTTTACCTGGTAACTTTCAAGCTCGGCACGCAAAGCTCCCACGCGCATATCGAACTCGAGCATAACAGGCAGATTTGTTTCTTTGGAAATAAAAAATTTCAACCCGTCGGAGCGTTTTAGCACTTTACCTTTGTCAACCGAAGGAACAAGCACATAACAGTCAAATTTCCCCAGATTTGTTTCAATCTTTTCATCACCAACGTATGTTACAGTTATATCATCAATTTTATCGGCATGAAAAGTGGGCAGGGTAACACTGGCTCCTGGTTTTAAATCATCAATCAAATGATTGTGGATGAAGTAGAAAAAAACCGAAATAATATCAACAAGATTATCAGGAACTTTCTTCCCGCCCGATTTTTGACTGTAAATGGAATCGTTATCGTGAAAATAGAGGGTTTCGTTGTACCAGCGGTATTTTCCCTCCTTTATATTCCGAATTGATTTTAGCGGCAAACGGGTATCGGCATCAACCGTGGTTTCATAAATATCATTCACACCAAAAAGTTTGTCTGTTAAGCCGGTTGTGCGGCCAACCATGTAATAATGCAATGCTTTTTTGTTGTTGAATATTGTATCTGAAATAATCAATTCAGCTTCTCCGCCTTTAATAAAACCAAATTTAAGATTAAAAAAAATTTTTTCTTTTCCGGCTTCTGCCTGCAGAAAAAAAATCGAAACCCATATCGTTATAATAATTACCTTTTTCATTAAATCACTTTGTTTTTAGGAACCGTGGCAATGAAGTTTTTCAAATAAAACGGTTCAAAATAAGCAACGTCTTCAAAATCGTTATTGTTGTATTTTTCTTCGGCCAATTTTATCATAAACCGTGCCGAAGCTTTCAACGGCCCTGAAAACAAGGCATTGGGATGGGTTAAAGCCTCTTTGCATTTTTGGGCGCCATTTCCGAAAAACAATACCGGGTGTTGGTTTAAATATTCGGAAAACGAATATTCATCGATTATCTTTGCTGAGACCGGTTTAATTTTATCACCTTTTGCATTGAAAAGAGCAGTATAAACCTCCATGCGGCGGGCATCAATCATAGGGCAGAACAAGGCATTTTCCGTATTTTCAATTCCCTGAATGAAGTCCTCCCTGTTTTGAGCGGTATATTTTCCCAGTGCTTCAGGCGTACCAACTGCAATCAGAGGAATTCCAAGCGAATAACAGAGCCCTTTGGCAACTGAAACACCAATGCGCAGGCCTGTGTATGAACCGGGACCTTTGCTTACGGCAACTGCATCAAGCTGTGCAGGTTCAAAATTGTTTTCCCTGAATAATTCATCAATAAAAACAGTAAGCAACTGGGAATGATTTAAACCTTCGCTGCTCTCTTTTTCAACTAAAATCTCGCCATCACGTGCCAGGTTTACTGAACAAACTTCTGTTGCGGTTTCAATATTTAAAATGGTTGCCATTTGTTACCTTTTCAATACTAATCGCCGGCAAAAGTACAGAAATGTTTTAAGTTTGAATGAATTGAATTTTGCCATTCAGCACCACGGCATCCAGTTTCATTACTGTGGCTGCAACCAAAGCGTCATCATCAGTATGTACAATGGGTTCGCCTTTGCGGTTGAAGGAAGTATTAATGAGCGCTTTCACTCCATGTTCCCGGTCAAGGTATTCGAGCAAATCAAATAGAAATGGGTTTTCTTTGCCATTGAAAACGGTTTGAAAGCGGGCCGTCCCATCGGCATGAACTGCTCCGGCAATTTCTTCCCTATTTTCAGGAAGTACTTTAAAATCAAGCAACATAAATTTTGAAAGCGGATGAATTTCGGGTTTCCCGGTAAAATATCGGGTATTCTTTTCCAGTGCCACCGGTGCCAGCGGACGATACCACTCGCGGCCTTTTTTATTCATGCTGATTTCTTTGGCCAGTTTTTTTGAATTAGCCAAAGCCAAAATGCTCCGGTTTCCCAATGCACGCGGCCCGGCCTCGCCAAAACCGTTGCAAATACTTATGACTTTCCCGTCAACCAGCAATTCTGCAACTTGTTGAATCGTCTCCGAATTATAAACCGTTTGGTAATTTCCAATGCCCCAGTTATTCAGATAACTGTTGTGTATTTTCACCGAACCGTGTTTTTCCCATTCGGCAAAAGCTGCAGCACCCAACGCTAATCCACTGTCTTCGGTGCTTGGCGGAATAAATAGTTGTTTGAAAAGACCGCTTTCCAGAATTCGTGTGTTGGCCACAATATTCAACGCTGAACCACCTGTATAGTAAAGGTTTTCGGTGCCTGTTGTTTCTTTCAGTTCCCGCAATTTTTGCAAAATCTGTTCAATAAAAATTTCCTGCAACGAAGCAGCCACATCCTGAATAAACGGATTTTTCAGATCAAATGATTTCAGTTCAACACCAAAATCATTTTTTGCACCTTTAAAAAACACCGAAGTTTTGCCCCAAATGTCATGAAAAAATTGATGCTGAAAAAGCCATTCCTTTAGCTCCTTCCGGGGAGTTCCCCAACCGGCAAAACCCATAAATTTTCCCGGAACAGAATTTTGTTCAGGGAGCCTAGCCCCAATTATGGCAAAAACCAGTGCGTTGGCATTGTAAATGGTGCTGTAAGGTTTTAAATCCCAATGATATTCAACCCACTCCAATTTATCATTTTTATAAATAGCTGCTGAAAAATTACTTAAACTGGCGCCACCGTCGAAGTGCACCAGCAGGCTGTTTTCTTTAAAATTTCCAAAAAACGGAAGGCAGGAGAACATGTGGGCCAATTCATGGTTCAGCACCCAGGCTTCTTTTTCCAGCCCAAACCACCAGCATTTTCCTTTTTCAAGACCTGTTGCCAGGTTCAAATTTATTGGGGCTTCAAACCGTGCGTCTCCCCGGCGGGTGAGAAAAGTTCGGCCAACCACATTATCAACAAAAACCAAATCGTAATCGCCGGTCAGCAGTTTTTTTTCTTTCAGAATTTCTTTCAAATGAAGATAAAATGTATTGTCGCGTTTTCGCCTCGAAATACGTTCTTGTTGCAAAAACCATTTTACCTCTCCGTTTTGCATGAAAGCCATGTTGTGGTCGTGCACATAAAACGGATGTTCGTATTCTTCGCGATCCTGAATACCATAAATGGCCAATGTTGGTTTTTGTTTGTCCATTATGTGGTCAGGCTAAAATTTCCATTACAATTACAGCAATCAACAGCAGCGAAAACCAAAATTCGCTCCAAAACCGGCTTTTCAGAAAAACAAAAAAGTTGGCTAACAAAAAGGTTACAGGGATGGCAGCAATCACAAATATTTCGATTGAAGTTGCCGGAACCAGAAAAAAACTGATCAACATAAATAAAAATACGAGAAACAGCACAATAAAATATTTTCGTGTGCTTACTTTTTTGGCATCGTATTGCTGCACAATTTTTAAACTTCCGAGCAAAATTAAAACGAATAAAAATCCCAGATACACTAAACCCGGCAGGTTCGATCTGAGATACTCCACCGGCGTTAAGATACTCATTTCGAGCGTTATCATAAATTCAGGAACCTTTCCCAAAACAAAAACATAACTGAATGCAAAAACAAAAGGCAGGATAAAACCGACTGTACTAACAAAAAATTCACGCCATCTGGGTTCTCTTGAAAGAATTCCCAAACCAATTAAAAACGCAGGGAACAGAATAAAAACATTAAAATAGAAAAGGGCTGCAACCCCCAGAAAAAAGCCTGAATCGAAAGCCGGGGAATAGGGTTTTACTTCATCGAATGCGCTGAATAGCCTGTAAATGGCAAGAAGCACAAAAAATGCAGCAAAATATACCGGATGCATGGTATGTAAATCGGAAAAGCCACCTACAATTAAAATAAAAAGAGGAGCGGGAAGCATAGTCCTGATGCGTATGATGTTGTACCGTTTGTTAATCTGGAGCATAATAAGGGCCATTCCAATAATCAGAAAAAGTGGAATAATTATCTGCAGGGTTGGAATTTCAATTGTCAGGGTATGAATGGGTTTGTAGAGAATATTATCCGTTTCCCCGTTGTAAAAATCGTATGCACTGGGAGAAATCAGGCTTTTTAACCAAAAAAGAATCCCCAAAAAAGGGAACAGAAAAAAATTTACTGCCCGGTTCGATTTTAAAATTTTAAGTAACATATTAAAGGTCGAAACCTAAATCTTTTCGGTAATATTTTTTTTCAAACTGAATCAGTTCTGCATTTCTGTATGAGCTTGCCAAAGCTTCCGTCATGTTTTCTCCCAGCGAACTCACCGCCAAAACTCTGCCGCCATTGGTCACCACGTTGTTTTCCTGCATTTTTGTACCTGCATGAAACACGGTACTGTTTGCAACCCTATCCAGGCCATTAATTACTTTTCCCTTCTCGTAACTTTCCGGATAACCGCCGGCAACCAACATAACAGTAGCTGCAGTTCGATCATCAAATATAATTTCTTTTTCGGCAAGTGTTCCATCGGCCGCACCTTCCAGCAAGTCAACCAAATCTGATTTTACCCGCATTAAAACAGCCTCCGTTTCCGGATCGCCCAATCTTACATTGTATTCAATTACAAACGGATCGCTATTTATATTAATTAACCCGAAAAATATAAATCCGTTGTATTCAATTTGGTCATCCTGCAAGCCATTGATGGTGGGAATAATAATGCGCGATTTCACTTTTCCCATAAATTCTTCATCAGCAAACGGAACGGGAGAAATAGCCCCCATGCCGCCGGTGTTCAGGCCGGTATCTCCTTCACCAATTCGTTTGTAATCTTTGGCTTCGGGCAATATTTTATAGTCTTTCCCGTCGGTAATTACAAACACCGAAACCTCCACCCCGCTCAAAAATTCTTCGACAACCACCTTGTTGCTGGCCTGCCCGAATTTTCCTCCCAGCATTTCACGAAGTGAATTTTTAGCTTCTTCCAGGTCATCAATAATCAAAACCCCTTTTCCGGCGGCAAGCCCATCGGCTTTTAAAACATACGGATCTGTTAATGAACCCAGAAATTCAATTCCTTCAGCCAAATTGTTTTTGGTTACAGAAAAGTATTTCGCAGTTGGAATATTATGGCGTCTCATAAATTCTTTTGCAAAATCTTTACTCCCTTCCAACTGTGCACCGGCTTTTTTGGGGCCTACAACTTTTATATTTTTTAATTCAGAATCGCGGGTAAAAAAATCGTGGATCCCATCTACCAGCGGAACTTCAGGTCCAACCACAACCAGGTTTATCTGATTTTCGAGCACTGCCTTTTTCAGGCCCGGAAAATCACTTACTCCAACTTCAAAGTTGTCACCAAGCGCTGAGGTTCCGGCATTTCCGGGAGCAAAATACAGGTTTTCTGTTTTTTCACTTTGTTTTATTTTCCAACCCAGGGCATGTTCCCGACCACCTGATCCAATTATCAGAATATTCATTCTCAAATAGCGTTATACGTTTCAAAATGTTTTTGCATAGTCTCCCCGATTTTCTGAGATAATTCGGCATCACCATAAGTCCGGGCAATGCGTTCAAGACGCTGAACATAGAACAGATTCCGCTGAATTTCTTCGTTTATACTTTGCGTTTGTAAGAACTTGCTTTTTAAAGAAAGGAAATAACCAAGTTCATCGTTAAATATTTCAAATGCTTCCTGTACTTTTTCCCTGCCTTTTTCCGGCGCATCGGCCATGTAGTAGTTTTCAATCAACCCAAGCGAGAAAAATTCATACGAAACTATATTTTGGGGAATTAATTCGAAACACCTGTCGATAACAGCAACAGCAGAATCTTTTTTCCCTTCGGCAATCAGGCCGGTTGCAAGCCGGTTAAAACTGTTTCGAATGTTAGTCATCATCCGTGAATTATTTTCATCGATATAAACCGAAGGATCGTTCATATTGCCATACTCAAATTTATTCATCAGGTTATCGTACATCAGGTCTGTGGCAACAGTTCCAAACGACAGCCGGTCGGCAGAAGACTCGCCTTTAATGGGAACAAAACGGTAGCCGAACCCTTCTACCTGAAAATAGTCCTGCAGATTCATGTATTTACTGCTTCCCACAGTAATTGCCCAGTAAATGGGGCGTTCCCAGTTATTGTTTGCCAGCAAATCAAGTATCATCATTTCATCTTTCGGAAGGTAATTCCGGTCAGATAAATCGATGGTAATGGTATCCACAATTTTGTCGTAATCCTGTGGCCTGACTGCCTTATTTCTAATCACTGCTTCTTTATCCACTTTAAAAGACAACACTTTTTTAGGGAGATAAGGTGCGTTGTCGGCCTGTTGGAGTTTGGTTGCCGGATTATCATCCACAATAAAATTAACAGCTTCTTTCAAACCAATGGTTTCCCTGGTAATCCTCGGATTGTCCATCAGATAAACAATATCACGTGTTCCCTGCCTGTACTGATCTTCCGTCATGGAGAATGGCAAGGGATCCGATTCATAGGCCTTTCTTTTCATCTGGTTAATGTACCAGTCGGTTTGCAGGTAACTGAGGTTGCAAACCCGAACATCGGTTCGTACACCTTCCACTTCCTGATTATACCAAAGCGGGAAAGTGTCGTTGTCGCCGTTTGTAAAAATAATTCCATTTGGCTGACAGGTTTTCAGGTAATTGGCACCCAGATCACGGGCAGTATAACGATCAGACCGGTCGTGGTCGTCCCAGTTTTCAGCAGCCATAATACCCGGAACAAGAATTAGGGTTGCAAGGCCTGTTATTCCTCCGGCCAGCACTTCTTTCATATACTTTTTAAGGGTTTCGGAAATGGCCAATACTCCAAGCCCAATCCAAATGGCAAAAGCATAGAAAGAACCGGCGTAGGCATAATCGCGTTCGCGAGGCTGGTGCGGATACTGGTTCAGGTAAATAACAATGGCCAAACCAGTCATAAAAAATAACAGGAATACTACCCACAATCCCTTTTTGCCTTCGGCTCCCTTGTTGTATTGAAAGAAAACACCTAGCAAACCAAGCAACAGAGGCAGGAAGTAATAAGTATTACGGGCTTTGTTGCTGGCAAACCGGTCGGGAAGGTTATCCTGGCTTCCCAGTCGCATTTCATCCACAAATTTCACCCCGCTTATCCAGTTTCCGTATAAAGTGCCACCATGCCCCTGAATATCGTTTTGCCGTCCTGCAAAATTCCACATAAAATAACGGAAATACATGTGCCCCACCTGATATCTGAAGAAAAACCTTAGATTTTCACCCATGGTGGGTTTTATAATGGTTTCGGTTTGTCCCGATTCATTTCGGTGCTGAATTCTTCTTCCTTTTATATTCCCCCACTGCTGATAATCCTGTGCATGCGAAGGATCCATGCTGCTCCACATGCGTGGGAAAAGCGTTTTAAATTTTTCGTCGTAATTCGGAATTACCCGCCGGTCGGTTTCCACGTATTTCCCATCAATCTGAGAATAAATGGATTTGCCCTCTTTGTAGCGTTCCTGAGGATTTAGCGGCGAATTATAATACTGCCCGTAAAAGAGTGGACGCTGCCCGTATTGTTCACGGTTCAGGTAATACAATAATGAAAACATATTATTCGGGCCATTCTGATCCATTGGCGGATCTGCTGCCGAACGGATAATAATTAAGGCAAACGATGAATACCCAATTAAAATAACAGTAAATCCGGCAATAATGGTATTCCATAAAGCCATTTTTTTCTTCAATGTATAACGAATACCATAAACAATAGCGGCTATGAGTAATGCAATATAAATAAGTGCTCCTGTTTTAAACGGTAAACCAAAACCGTTCACAAACAACAACTCGAACCAGGATGCAATGGTTACAACTCCCGGAATAATTCCATACATAAGCACACCTAAAAGAACCACTGAGGCCACCAGAGCCAAAATAATTCCGTTACGGGTAACCTCATATTTTCTGAAATAATAAACGAAAACAATGGCCGGAATGGCCAGCAAGTTAAGCAGGTGAACCCCGATTGACAACCCAATGATGTAGGCAATAAATATTAGCCAGCGGTTTGCATTTGGCTTGTCAGCAATATTTTCCCATTTTAAAATGGCCCAGAAAACAATAGCCGTAAGCATGGAAGAAAAGGCGTAAACCTCGCCTTCAACAGCTGAAAACCAAAATGTATCGGAAAAAGTGTATGCCAGTGACCCAACTACTCCGGCTGCCATTATGGAAACCATATTTCCCCTGGAAACTTTTTCAGAGCTGGCAACCAGTTTAAATGCCAGGTGAGTGATGGTCCAGAATAAAAATAAAATAGTGAACGCACTGGCCAGACCTGACATGATATTTACCATTTTTGCCGCATTTTCGGGACCACCAAAAAGCGTGAAAAACCGTCCAAATACCATAAAAACCGGTGCCCCGGGTGGATGGCCAACCTCAAGCTTAAACGAGGTGGTTATAAATTCTCCGCAATCCCAGAAACTGGTGGTTGGCTCAATGGTCATTAAATAAACAATGGCTGAAACCAGGAATACAACCCATCCTGTCAGCTTGTTAACGTACTTGTATTCTTTCATTTGATTCTGTTTTCTTTCTTCCGAAACTTTTGTAAACGGTTAATTGATGCGAAGATAGTTGTTTTGCCTAAAACTGAAAGAAGTGAACTGCAATTTAAGGAATTTTAAAATGCGATATGATATAAGGGAATTATGCATTTTTAAGAACTTCATTTAACTTTTTTCTGTTCAGGATGGTAACCGTTTTCTTTTCGATTTTAAAAAGTTTTTCGCGCTGCATTTCGCTTAAAACACGGGCCATCGCGGGCCGGGTTACGCCTAACAATTCCGCAAGTTGTTGTTGTGTCGTATTCAGTTCAAAGGAATGTAACCTGTCGCCAATTCGTTGTAAAAGAAAATGGGCCACTTTTTCGCGAATGGTTTTAAAATTTAAAAACTGAAGTTTTTGGGTAAGAAACTGGCTGCGTGAGGAAATGCTGTTCAGGTAGTTTACAAGTATTTGGGTATTACTTTGCATCAGTTTTAGAAATTCAGACACCGGAATGGCCAGAATCCTGACATCATTGTTTGCTGTTACCGTTACCGGAAACCGGTTTTCGTTCCCAAACAAAAAGGCAGTAGCCAGCGGGAGCGGGGCTTCAATATCCTCAATTTTTATAATTTTTCCTGAATACTCAATCATTTCGCCTTTAACGCTTCCCGAAAGAACAATAAAAAGATTTTTTACAGGCTCACCTGCAATAGCCACCACATCACCTTTAGTGTAACTTTTAACCTGGAAATGTATTTCATTCAGAAATTTTTTTGATTCATTTTCAGGAATACCTTTAAAAACGGGGCATTGAGTCAGTAAATTGTAATTCATCATTTCTGATTATTTTGTAACAATTGGTACAATTCGGGAAACGCAGTTCTCTTACTTTTGTTGCCGAAAAATAATTGAAACAATGATACGGGAAATAGTTAAAATAGACGAGAAATTATGTGACGGATGTGGTGTTTGTGTACCAAATTGCCATGAAGGTGCACTGCAGATTATCGATGGGAAAGCGCGATTGATAAGCGAATTGATGTGCGACGGACTTGGAGCCTGCATCGGCCACTGTCCGCAGGGAGCCATCACCATTGAAAAGCGTGAAGCTGAAGAATACGACGAAATTGCAGTGATTTCCCAAATGATATCAAGCGGAAAAAACACGGTATTTGCCCACCTGAAACATTTACAGGAGCACAACGAAACCGGCTACCTGAAACAGGCACTCGGTTACATTAAAGCCAACCGCGAAAATATGCCATTTTCAATTGAGGAAGTACATGAATTACTGCATGCAGAATCAACGCCACATGGCTCACGTCAAAAGGTTTCAGGTAGTTGCCCCGGTTCGGCACCGGCGTCGTTCAGCGCTGCCGGTTTTAAAATGGCCTCTCCAAAGGAAGAGATGGCCTCTGCCCTCACCCACTGGCCGGTTCAGTTGCATCTTATCAATCCGTCGGCATCGTTCTTTCACGGGGCCGACCTGCTGATTGCAGCCGACTGCGCTGCCTTTGCCTACGGCGATTTTCACCGGAAATTTATATCAGGCAAAAAAATGGTGATTGCGTGTCCGAAACTCGACCAGGGAAAAGACATTTACATTCAAAAAATCACCCGTCTGATTAATGAGGCCAAAGTAAACACTATTACCGTGGTAATTATGGAAGTTCCTTGTTGCGGTGGATTAATCGGCATGGTTCAAACTGCCCTTTCGCATGCTGAACGGAATGTTCCGGTTAAAGTGGCCGTTATAAGCACACGTGGCGAAGTGCTTTCTGAAGAGTGGGCGATTTAATTTAAATGTTTAATTGCCTCGCTGGCAGCGGTTAAAAGAGGTTCGTTTGAAAGCGATTTGCCCACAGCTTTTTGCATCCATTCATTGGGTGTGAGTTGCCCCAGAGCAAAAATGCGTTCCACTTCCGGTGCCAGCGGATGTGTTTTAAAATGTTCTTCGAGCTGAAAATGGATCAAATGCCCTAATGCATAGTTGGGCAAATACATAGGCGAATTTATCATGTGCGAGTAAATGGCCAGAATGGTTTGGTCTTCCATGCCAAATACCGGCGCAAAATAATCGTTCCAAACCTTTTTACTTATTTCAAGTGTGGCATTTTTTAACTCTTCAGCCGAACAATACGGATTGTTGTACATCCACCTCCACATCTGCATGTCCACCATCGAAACGCCCATAATTTCGTAAACCGACCAGAGAATATCCAGCGTTTTCAGATACTCCGTAACCGGGTTTTCGTTTTTCATATCCAGCAAGAATAAATCCCGTTCCTGGAAAATAAAAGCCAGTGCTTCGGTGAACGCGGTATTTGGAACTCCGTTCATCAGGTAATACGGTGCATCGTGCAGCGAAATGGTTTGTTCCACATTGTGCCCAAACTCATGGATGGCTATATTGTAGCCTTTGTAATCCATTCCGCCCTCCGGAATTCGGGTACGCAGGCGGGCTTTCTCTTCCTTCATGGAAGCACCCCAGGCGTGGCCTGAACCGCGGGCACGGTCAACTGCAATTTTCGATGCCAGAAATTGCGCAGTTTCATTTTATTCCTGTTATAGTTGAAAATACATATGTTCCCAAAAATAGAATACTTCAAACCGAAATGCAATGTTTTTATCACACAAAAAAAGTAAAAACGTAAATTATTTATGAAGTTCTAAAATTTTAATTTCCTTTCAAAAACCATAATCGTCCCAAATAAGGACAAGAAGTCCACGCGAGAAAATTTATTTCAAATTCTATAAAATACAATAAACTCTTTTACCATAATGCTATAATGCTATACTACAGTAACTTATCACTTAGGATCAGAAATTAATATTAATATTGGACACATATTTGAAATGCATTAAGCAGGATTTTTACCAAAATTACCAGGTAACTTTCTTGTTCATTTTTTATAACTTTTCATCAGTAACAATACTTCGTTAAAAATTAATCGGCAATAGTGCCATAATATATAAGTTCATTGACATGGTTTCGATTTTTAGCAGAGAATGCATTAACACCGAACACGGCAATAAATTGCTGCAATAGTACCCTGTTGTGGTTCATTGTTTTAATGTCGGCCATTGAAAATGACTTGCGTTCTTCTTTGGGTATGCTCAACCAATGCTCCATTTGAGTAATATTGATTGCAGTCAGGGCTGCATTGAAATGAAAATTCAGCTTGTTTTCACTTCTTGCCTGTGAATCGTACAAACCGGTTTACTTTTTCCCGTTACGGAAGAGGAATTCAATTTGAAACCTGCTCTGATAACAAACCTGGATTTCGGGTGTATTCATTTGGGTGTCGGTGCAGAAATAGAGTTTGCGGATTAGTTCCTTTTTATCGCTTGCAGACATGTACCAACCGGATTTTTCGTTTGAACTGCTTCAAGGTGGAAAGGGGTGAGTTTGGCTAAATCAATGGCTGCCAGGCCGCCAAT
Organism: Mariniphaga sp.; assembly: GCA_019429205.1. Taxonomy (GTDB): domain Bacteria; phylum Bacteroidota; class Bacteroidia; order Bacteroidales; family Prolixibacteraceae; genus Mariniphaga. Next base: position 18,267 of record JAHYIT010000061.1, read on the forward strand.
TTCAAGACCTCATTTTGCCTGTCCGGCGTACCTGGACCAATAAGCCCAAACCTGGTGTTTTATTACCAGATTTGTTAATGTAACTTGGGTCAAATGCAATTACGAACCGGCTGCCTCCGCGTGGAAGTGTATGTTCTTTGTTGAAATCGAGCCAGGGGAAAGGTTTTTCAAATTGTTGTCGGTATCTTTATTCCTTAAAATTCCCAAAGCCGCGGAGCTGTAAGAAGTTGACACGCCTTTTAATGGAAAGCAAAAGGATAATAACTTCGCAGAATAAGCCTTTCCTGCACTTATTAAAAACTGATATTTTGCCTAACGTTCTGATAAATATTGATTTATAATTAAAATTTATTAACTTACAATTATAAATCAAACAAGAAAAGCATTTGTGATAATCACTTGAAATCAGTTTAATAGTTTGATATGAAATTCAAATTCTTTGGGAAAAATGACTAAGCTCGACAAAAAAACAGGAAAACCGAGCCTAAAACCAAAATCAGGTTTTATCCGGGAGGGACAACATTTTTTATTCCGCTCTAATTTAAATAAAAAAGAGGTTCACCTGCATTTTAATGCTGGTTTCTCAGGTTCCCTTCCAGCAAAACCTGAGAGTCATGCTGACGCCCTTTCCATTGCGCTTTCTATTGGAGAAAATCCATTCTTGATTAATCCTGGATCGGAGTTTTACAAAAAGGAAAATACCTGGAAAAAATATTTTACAGGAACCCTGTCACACAATACAGTCAGAGTTAATTTAAAAGACCAGGCAGAATTGATAAAACCATTTACCTGGATGAATCAATTCAAAACTACCGTACTGGAAAAAAAGGCTGATAATAAAGTTATAAAAGTTAAAGTACAGCATGATGGATATAGAAAAATGGGAGTAAATCACTTAAGGGAGATTGTTTTTGAAAAATCAAAAAATCTGATTTGGATAAATGATACCATTGAGTGCCAAAAATCAGGTTTCCATTTTATTGAGATTCCTTTTCACTTTCATCCTAAAACCTTTGTGAAACAAAACAACTTCATTAACTATCAGGCTAGTGATGAAAGCGAAAACTTATTAAATCTGGTAATTGACAAAAAGCTAAAAACCAAAATGATTAAAGGACAAATAATCCCCCAGATTTTGGGTTGGTATTCTGATTCTGCTACCACAAAAGAACCATGCACAACCATTTATTGTACTGCCTTAATTGAACAAACGGCAACTTTTCAATCCATAATACTGGTAAAGTAATTTAAAATGACTAAAAAAATTGCATTAATTACCGGTGTTACCGGGCAGGACGGTGCTTACCTGGCAGAGTACCTGATAAAAAAAGGATATGTTGTTCATGGAATAAAACGCCGGGCTTCCATGTTTAACACCGAGCGCATCGATCACATTTATCAGGACCCGCATGTGGATAACCGGAACCTGATATTGCATTATGGCGATATGACGGACAGCATGAATCTGACACGCATCATTCAGGAAGTTCAGCCGGAAGAAATCTATAATCTTGCTGCCATGAGCCATGTAAAAGTAAGTTTTGAAACGCCGGAATATACGGCAAATGCCGATGGTGTAGGAACATTACGGCTGCTGGAAGCAGTTCGGTTGCTGGGTTTAACCCATAAAACCCGTATTTACCAGGCATCAACTTCCGAGTTATATGGAATGGTGCAGCAAGTACCCCAAACAGAAAAAACACCCTTTTATCCGCGTTCGCCTTATGGTGTAGCTAAACTTTATGCCTATTGGATTACCGTAAACTACCGGGAAGCTTACAATTTACATGCATCAAACGGAATTCTTTTTAATCACGAATCGCCCATCAGGGGTGAAACCTTTGTTACACGAAAAATTACCCGGGCCATGGCACGAATAGTTTTGGGGATGCAGGATACCATTTTTATGGGAAATCTTTCGGCACAACGCGACTGGGGTCATGCCAAAGATTACATAAAAGCCATGCATCTGATACTTCAGCAGGAACAACCCGACGATTACGTCATTGCCACAGGCATAACAACTTCAATCCGGGATTTTATAAGATTGTCGGGGGAAGAAATAGGGCTGGAAATTACTTTTACCGGTGAAAATGCGGATGAAAAAGGGTACCTCACCGCTATTGACGAAAAAGTTTTTACTTCAAAAGTTGGAGAACAATATTTCGAAGCTTTCAAAAAACGGATTCAGAAAAACATTTCTTCAAACATAAGCGGAGAACCACTTATTGCAGTGGATCCTCAGTATTTCAGACCTACCGAAGTTGAACTGCTCATTGGAGATGCCACAAAAGCCCGCGAGAAACTGGGATGGATACCCAAATACGATTTACAAGGACTTATTTCTGAAATGATCCATTCTGATATTGAACTCATGAAAAAAGATACCTGGTTACGCGAAGGCGGTTACCGCACTCTAAACTATTTTGAATAAACCGGGATGAACAAAAATTCAAAAATATATGTTGGCGGACACACGGGTTTGGTGGGTTCTGCCATCTGGAAAAACCTGCAGTTAAAGGGATATACCAACCTCATCGGAAAAACGATTGATGAACTGGATTTGATGAACCCGGATGCGGTTAATAAATTTTTTGCATCTGAAAAACCTGAATACGTTTTTCTGGCAGCTGCCAAAGTGGGTGGTATTGTGGCCAATAATACTTACCGCGGACAATTCATTTACGAAAACCTGATGATTCAGAATAATGTGATTCACCATGCTTATAAACACGAAGTAAAAAAACTGCTGTTCCTGGGAAGTACTTGTATTTACCCAAGAGAAGCGCCTCAACCCATGCCTGAAGATTCTTTGTTAACCAGTCCGCTGGAATACACCAACGAGCCTTATGCCATTGCAAAAATTGCGGGAATTAAAATGTGCGAAAGTTACAACATTCAGTACGGAACAAACTTCTTATCCGTAATGCCTACCAATTTGTACGGGCCGAACGATAATTTCGATTTGGAAAAATCGCACGTACTTCCGGCCTTAATGCGAAAAATATACCAGGGAAAATGTCTTGAAGAAAACAACTGGGAGGCCTTAAAAAAGGATTTTAACAAGAGACCTGTTGAAGACGTTAATGGCAATTCAAACCAGGGAAAGATACTGGATATTCTGAAGAAATACGGAGTTGAAATTCAGGAAAGTGAATCAAACAAAGTAACCGTTGAGATTTGGGGAAGCGGACAACCGCTGCGCGAATTTCTTTGGAGTGAAGAACTGGCAGATGCCTGTGTTTACATCATGGAAAACGTGAATTTTAGCGATGTAATTAAACCGGGTCGGAAAGAGATCAGAAATACCCATATAAACATTGGAACCGGGAAGGAAATCAGCATCCGGGACCTGGCCTTTTTAATGAAAGAAAAAATTGGCTTCAACGGTGAACTGATTTTTAATACCAGCAAACCCGATGGAACGCTTCGAAAACTTACTGATGTTACCAAACTGCATTCGCTGGGCTGGCATCATCAAATTGAAATTGATGAAGGAATAGATAAAATGTTTCGCTGGTACACCGGGCAGGAAAAAACTTGAAAGAGCTGGCAGTTCAGATATATGCTTTGATTTGAAGTCCGGCTTTTGGTTTTAAAAAAAGCAATCATTTCTCCGGAAAATGGATTTCAAAAAATCAAAGACCCTGGATTTAAATTGCAATGAAAAAATGTTATAAAGAACCAATATATAGGAATTGAAGAATATTTGATTTTTTTTAATTGATTTGATGGCCTTAATTTACATTCATTCTATATAATTTACCGAATTCAGGAATGGAGTCAATATTAAAAAATGAAGAATTTAATCTTCATTAACACCTTGTTTTTGCGGTCGGTAATCCAAAATTGTAAATTTGTACAAAACAAGGTTTTAAGGTTAGAACAAATTAAATATAAAAATTATGGAAAGAATAGCTGATGTTGTAAAGCCGGGTGTTGTAACAGGCTCCGACTTGCAATATATTTTTAAAGTGGCTCAGAAAAACAAATTTGCACTCCCTGCTGTAAATGTTGTAAGTTCTTCGTCAGTCAATGCTGTAATGGAAGCAGCAAAAGTGGCCAATGCCCCGGTAATGATCCAGTTTTCAAACGGAGGCGCTGCTTTTAATGCAGGCAAAGGTTTAAAAATGGAAGGTCATCAGGCCGCCGTTTTGGGAGCAATTGCAGGTGCAAAACATATCCACACGCTGGCCGAAGCTTACGGAGTTCGCGTTGTGCTGCATACCGACCATGCTGCAAAAAAACTTTTACCCTGGATTGACGGCCTGCTGGATGCCAGCGAAAAGCATTTTGCCGAAACCGGGAAACCGTTGTTCAGTTCGCACATGCTCGACCTTTCGGAAGAACCACTGGAAGAAAACATCGAAATCAGTAAAAAATACCTGGAGCGCATGAGCAAAATAGGTATGACGCTCGAAATCGAACTTGGTATCACTGGCGGCGAAGAAGATGGCGTGGATAACACCGATGTTGACAGCTCTAAATTATACACCCAACCCAAAGAAGTTTGTTATGCTTACGAAGAACTGAGCAAAGTAAGTCCATATTTTACCGTTGCCGCTTCATTTGGTAATGTGCATGGGGTTTACAAACCCGGAAATGTAAAACTTCAGCCGAAAATTCTGAAAAACTCGCAGGAGTACATCAAAAAGAAATTGAATCTCGACGATGATCTCCCTGTTGATTTTGTTTTCCACGGAGGTTCAGGCTCTGCACTTGAAGAAATTCGCGAAGCCATTGATTACGGTGTTATTAAAATGAACATTGATACCGATACACAATGGGCCTACTGGGATGGCGTGCGGAAGTTTGAAGCTGAAAAACACGATTATCTGCAGGGACAAATCGGAAACCCGGAGGGCGAAGACAAACCCAACAAGAAATTTTACGACCCTCGCGTATGGATTCGCAAAGCAGAAGAAGCCATGATTGCACGTTTACAAAAAGCTTTCGAAGATCTGAATGCAGTGAATAGTTTGTAAATGCAATAATTTTTAATACTAAAAAATAAGGGTCTATCTATAGCAGGCCCTTATTTTTTAGCTGTTTTTTCAATCCATATTTCAGGATTCTGACAGGTACTGATTACTGCTAATACCTCAACAATGTTGTTCCTTTCATCAATGTAAAAATGGACCATATAAGGAAATTTTCTGACTAAAGCACAGCGAATTTCCCTGTAACGGATAGCATAAATCTGCGGATTTCGCTCCAAAGAATTAATGTGTCTGATTGCTGCTTTTTGAAATCTGGTTCCTAATTCTGGCTGTTGTTCATTGTACCAGGCTGATATTTCTTTAATATCATTTAGTGCATCCGGTTCAATTCTGACTTTGAATTTTTTCATCAGAAATTCAGTGTTTTTTTTGCGTCTTCCCAATCCAAAAGCCTATCCGGATTTGCTCTGACCTTTGCAAAACGCTCCATCACCATATTTTGATCCTTTTCAGGAATTTCAATTTTTTGTTCTTCTTTTCCTAAAGCATAATCCAGCATACTTTTAATAGCGTTTATGAGTTTTTCATCGTTAACCTGCTTGAACTGCTCAATTATAATTGCTTTTTGTGCCTGAATATTCATTTTTATTGTTTTTATGCTTTCTCATCAAAATTAAGGAATATTTCTGAAACCAAACAGGAAAATTTGAATTGGTAATTCTACTTTGGCATATTGTTTTGTAAAAACAGCACCGTCCTTTAGGGCGGTGCTTATTATTAATTTTTAAATATGCCAACTTCAGACTTCGTCAGTTTCTATTTTTTAACCTCAGCAAATATACAAAAACAGAGGGATTGAGAGCATTTACGATAAAATTGGACAGTTAATATTAGTTTATATAATAATATACAAAAAATTATTGAAAAATAAAACTTTTATTTTAACTTTTTTTATCTTATTTTTGTCTGAAAATATTTTTCTGAAAAATGGACAATTTATTTGAAAATCAGGAACAGGAATTTGAATTTATCGGACAGGGATTTGCTTTGAAAAAAACCAATGATGAAAATAAAGTACATTTATATAAAAACGGTTCTTTTATCAAGGAACAAATACTTGTGCCGGCTATAGAAATGCGGCTGTTT
>JAHYIT010000255.1 GCA_019429205.1 Mariniphaga sp.
GATGATTTTTTCTGCATGTTCCGGATTATTTTCCAGGTAATGATTCCAGTAAGCATTAATCTCGGGAGACGGGTGAAATATCCATTTGAAAAACAGTGGGTTTTCAATTATACGGTCGTAAATGTTCATTCAGTTCACTCCTTTTTAGTTTTATCGGTTTTATCCGATTTCTGCATATAAGAGGAAGGAAGGATGGAAAAGGGGACAAAAGAACTATATGTTGTAGAGCATGTTTTTGGGATTATACTAAAAACGGGATAAATTTATACATTTATGTAAGTTGGCAAAAAGCAATTGACAGTTGGCAAAAAGACTTGCCAACTGTACCTTTGCCAACTGCCAACTAAATTTATTTGGCACATTTTATCCCGTGCGAAGTATAAGATTTCTTATTAAAATTTTGGCCATTGACACTCAGGATTTATTCCGATACTTTTCGCCAATCTCATACCGGATTACATCTAATTCCTGAAAAGTAATAAGTCCGCCTTTTTTACTTTGATCCATTAATTCGTTTACCCGTGCAGCAAATTCATCCAGCTTTTCAACAGTATCCACAATTTCAATGGAAACCGGTAAATCGCCTGATAAAGCAAATATTTTCATGGTATGCACTGAATGACTGGCGCCAAAAGACATAATGCCTTTAAAAACCGATGCGCCTGCCATTCCGGCTTTCCGCGCTTCAAAAACAATTTCTTCAAACAACGGGCGGCCATGCAATTTGTCCGATTCGCCTACATAAATTTTTAACATTCCAGCCCTGCCTTCTATTTTCATGGTTTTCAGTTTTAAAAAATTATACGAATAAGAATTATTCCTACGTAAACGGCCAAAATTCCCAAAAACAAATTTCCGCCGATATTCAGCAAGAGCGAGCCCCAGGCTCTTTCATTCAGCATGGTGAGGTTGTTGTATGCAAACGATGAAAATGTGGTAAATCCGCCGCAAATGCCCACTGCCAGAAAAATGCGCCATTCAGCGTTCATTAAATTTCCCTTTTCAGCCAGCGCAAACACTATCCCTATTATAAAACTGCCTGCAATATTTGCAATAAAAGTACCCCAGGGAAAGGTGCTGGTGAGGCTTTTTTCCATGTAATATTGTACCAGGTAGCGCATTACACTTCCAATAAATCCGCCGCTTCCCACCAGTAAAATCGTTCGTAGCATCCTATAATTTTTATTAATCCGACAATCTGCTATTTTTGATGGATAAAAGTAACAAAAATGAAGGTACGGTTTTTTCTGGTTTTCTTTTTTATTTTTCTGAATGCAGGCCTGAATGCTCAGACAGGATTTGAAAAACAGTTGCAACACTTTTTATCCCATCCCGATTATAAAAATGCTTCTGTAGGTATTATGGTTTCTGAAGTGGAAACTGGAAACACTGTATTTGAATTGAACGCAGGTAAGTTGCTTATTCCTGCCTCGGTGATGAAAGTTGTAACATCGGCAACCGCTCTGGAGATTTTAGGAGCGGACTACCGGTTTCAAACCCGTCTGGGATATTCCGGGAAAATTGAAAATGGAACGCTGAAAGGCGATTTAATCATTATAGGAGGTGGCGATCCCGCATTAGGTTCGGAGTATTTTAAGGATCATTATTTCGCTCCGCATTTTCTTGAAACCTGGGCAAAACAAATCAGAACTGCCGGAATAAAACGGATTCAGGGAAATCTGGTTCTCGACGGTTCACTCTACGATTCGGAAAAAATTCCACGCACCTGGATTTGGGAAGACATGGGTAACTATTACGGTGCCGGACCCAGTGCTCTTACGGTTTATGACAACCAGTTTCGCATCAGTTTTCGTTCGCCTGCAATAGCCGGACTACCAACTGAAATCATTTCAGTTTACCCCAAAATTGAAGGATTAAATTTTAAAAATGAGGTATTATCTTCGGATGATCCACGTGACATGGCTTATGTTTTTGGCAGCCCGTTTGATAATAACCGGGTAATCAGGGGTACCATTCCAAAAAACCGCAGCGCATTTACCATTAAAGCCTCCAACCCTTTTCCCGAGAATCTGCTGGCCGATGATTTTTTGAAATATCTGGCTAATGAAGGGGTTTTTCTCAAGGGGCAAATTGTTTTTGAAAAGGTTTTAGCTAATTCATTCAATTTGCTTTTTATAAATGAATCTCCGGCTCTTGCCGAAATTGTAAAAGTGTTGAATTATGAAAGTGTAAACCTGTTTGCGGAACATTTGGTAAAACAGGTTGCAGCAGAAACCACCGGAATTGGAAACCCTGAAACAGGATTGAAAATTATTTCAGAGTTTTGGGAAAACAGAGGTTTGGACATCCGGCAGCTTTTTATGGAAGACGGCAGCGGATTGTCTCATTTTAATGCAGTTTCTCCGGTATTTCTAACCTCGGTTCTCCGGTACATGGCAAAAACCAGTAAAATTTCCGCCAGTTTTTTAGGATCATTGCCCACGGCAGGGCAGGGGACTTTGCGTCAATTCAGTTCGCAAAACTTTCCGGGTAAAACACTTCTGGCGAAAAGCGGTTCCATGACCCGCGTGCGTTGCTATTCTGGCTATATTAGTTCAAAATCAGGTAAAAACCTTGCTTTTTGTATCATGGTAAATCATTTTTCTGATTCCCATCAAAAACTCATTTCTGAATTGGAAAACCTTCTTGTGGAAATTTATAATGATTTTTAATTTCGATTAAATCACTCATTATTAGGCCTCTGTAAATTTCTTTAAAATTTTCTTCCAAAATTCTTGACTTGAATTAATTCTTGTCGTAAATTGCATAGCAAGACCATTAAGTCGTATAATACCAGATTAAAGGTAAATACGCACAAAACCATTAAGTTGAAAGTTAAATCAGTGTAATTCATTTGTACACTGAAAGTTTAAGACCATAGGAGATAAAAAGGTCTTAAATTAATTAAGATTTAATTTTGCGAAATAAGTTCTTAAAACTGAAGATAATACAGAAGTAGATGATTTACGAAACGCTCCAGATTTTAAAAGAACAACTTGAGAATTTTTTTTCGGATATTGGTCTGGGAAAAATAATAGTACTCGAAAACATTGCACTGTGGGAGTCGGGGAGTGATGATGCTACCCGTGTTGATGACAAAGTTGTTATCTCATTATTGAAACTCGAAGAGGAAGTCACCCTAAGAAACACTCCACATTTTAAGGTGAAGGATACAAAAACCGAATATAAAAATCCACCTGTTCACCTGAATCTGTAT
>JAHYIT010000062.1 GCA_019429205.1 Mariniphaga sp.
TCAGAAGTTCGCGAACCTAAAACTTGACTTTGTCATTAAAATTCCCGAACTTCGCTTCAGTCGTTGCAGACGTTGCTTACGTCAAGAAGCCAGCTTCAACGGTAACCGACCGTTACAACGACTGGATTCAAATGCCGTTTAGGCATTTTTTTTATTTTCAATTCCTTTCAAAGAACATTTTATACTTCAAAAGCCCGTAATCGTGGCTGTTTTGTAACTCTCTGATTTTCAAAATGAAACATAACGTTGTTGTAAGTTCATATGTGAATATATTTCAGTTATCATTTTACCTCAAATGTGAATATATTCCTCCATATTGGAGAAAAATAGTTACATAAATTAGCCATCATCGAAAAAAGTATCGTCAAACCGATCTTTGATGTTTGCATGGAATGACGCCTTTTTAACCGGCAGTTTGACGGGAATTCCCCGGTGTATAAAAAATCTTCTTTCCAGTCTTATGTTGCCTTGTGTAATCAATACTTTGGTTTTTAGCGGCTTAAAATTAAGCATAATTTTATATTTTTCAAACGAAAAAAGAGGCGTGTAGGCAAACTTATCAAAAATTTAGATTGGAAAATATTTTCAGTTAACCTAAAAAAATTTTGAACAATAGCGTTTTACACCGTGGCTTTAGCCCGGTGAGTAGGCAGACAAAACACAAATTGGCTTTAGCCATTAATATTTTAAATGAACAAACTCATTCAAAAAAAAAGAAGAAAATCAGTTTTAATGGCTAAAGCCTTGATTTCATGTGCTTAGCCTCTCCACCAAGCTAAAGCATGGCGTAAAAAAGGAAATTCGTCTGTGCAGGAGGCGTTGGAGACATCCCCCAATGTTCCCCGGCGAAAACATCACGGATAAAATCAATACATTAAAACAACATCACAAAAAACCCTGTTTTTTTACAACCCTATTCTTCAAAAAAATTCTTATTGAAATTAACCAGGAACAATTTTTCAACCGGACGGGTAAAAGCGGTGTAAAGCCAGCGGTAATATTCAACATTAAGCATATCTTCCACCAGGTAGCCATGGTCAATAAAAACAGCTTTCCACTGGCCGCCCTGAGCTTTGTGGCAGGTTAATGCATAAGCGTATTTTACCTGAAGCGCATTAAAGTGCGGGTTTTCCTTAATTTTTTTCCAGCGCTCCCTTTTGTTTTTTATTTCCAAATAATCTTCTGAAACCGAATCGAAAAGTTGCCGGTTTTGTTCGTAAGAAAAAGATGCCGATTCAATGGAAAGTGTGTCCAAAAATATTTTACAATCGAGTTCCACATCTTCATAATCAACAAAACGCAGGCAAACATCTGCAAAACGGAAACCATAAAGCTCTTCGTAGCCATAAATGGACACCACTTCGGCAATATCGCCGTTGGCAATAAATTCAAGCTTTGCTTCTTCATCAATCCAGTGGTAATTATTTTTTACCACCATCAGTAAATCGCCTCTTTCAATCTCATTTTCCCGGTAAAGGATCGATCCGCGGATTCCTTTATTATAGAGATTTGCCCGTTTGTTGGAACGTGTTACAATGGTTGTTTCAAACAAACCGTATTTATTGTAACACGATGATATTTGTTCAATCAATTCTTCACCCGAAACGCGCATAACATCGTTGAAATGGTTTAATCCAAGTTTAAAAAACCCGGTTGCATTTTGTTCTTCAACTAACTGTCTGATTTGTGTGGCACAGGATAAAATTCCCGAATCAGCAGCTTGTCTCACTACTTCAGTCAGTTGAAACTCATCAACTTCAAAACCTTCGTTTGTAAGATTAAAAGTTTCAAGTGCCGGACTAATGGCCAGTCCGACCGGAGGAAGCTGAGCCGTGTCGCCAACCAATATCAACCGGCAGTTGGCGCCCGAATAAACGTACTCTAATAAATCGTTGAGCAAACGGCCGCTGCCGAAAACCGAGTTTTCATTGTTTTCGTTGGAAATCATGGAAGCTTCATCTACAACAAACCAGGTGTTTTTATACAGGTTTTTATCCAGTACAAAACGGCCCGTCCCGTCGGCTGATGTTTGTTGCCGGTAAATTTTTTTATGAATTGTAAAAGCCGGCATCGATGTGTAACCAGCCATAACTTTTGCGGCCCTGCCGGTTGGAGCCATCAAAACAATTTTTATTTTTAATAATTTAAGCGTTTGGGTTAATGCATTTATCATTGTAGTTTTTCCGGTGCCGGCAAATCCTTTAATCAAAAGTATTTTGTCCTGAATATCAGAAACAATAAAGGTTGCCAGGCCGGAAATTAATTCGGACTGCCCGGCTGTGGGACTAAATGATAAGTTTTGCTCCAACAGAGCTTTTACATGATTTTTAATCATACCTGCTAAAATAACAAAGTTCAAAGGAACGTAATTTGTTTTTTTTTATAATTTTGCAAGCATTCGACAATAATCGTATTAAAACTATAAAGATGAAAACCATTATTCAGATTTTACTTGCAATTGTTGCCTTAGGCTTAGTTTATTTCATTTACAAAGGGATCCAGGATCCTATTGAATTTGAAAAAGCAAAAGATGCAAGGTACGAACAAACCATTGAAAGGTTGAAAGACATTAGAAAAGCCCAACTGGCATTTAAAGATGTTAACGGACGTTTTACCGGAAGTTGGGATACCCTGATTCATTTCGTAAAATATGATTCGTTAAGAAATGTAAGAAAAATTGGTGAACTGACCGACAGTATGATTGAGGCTGGTTTAACCGAAAGAAGAGCTATGCGCGAAGGACTGTTAATTCGTGATACCATCAGAGAAAGTGTACTCGAAACAATTTTTGGAAGTTCATTCGATCCCGAAAGTTTGAAGTATATTCCGATACCTGACACCTTAGCTGAATTTACCCTGGGTGCCAATGTTATTGTTACCGGTTCAGGAATTAAAGTTCCGGTATTTGAAGCCAAAGCCCATAACAATATTGTTTTAAGAGGTTTGGACAGGCAGTTTGTGATAAATATGAACGAACAGCGCAGGCTGAACGAAAGATACCCGGGATTAAAAGTAGGATCGCTTACTGAAGCTGTAAATAATTCAGGTAACTGGGAATAATAAAAATGGATGCCCTGACAACCGATCCGGAATTTGATTTTAACCGGACTGAAGAATATAAATTATCCATCCAGGTCAGCCTGGATGGATTTTCTTTTTACGTGGTGCACCTTCAGGAAAACAGGCTGCTTGCTGCCGGACAATACCCCATTACTGTTAGTTCCGAAAGTTTTTTGGGACGACGCTTCACCGAATGGCATAACGAAGTGGAATTGCTGCAAAAAAAATATGCTGAAGTTCAGCTTTATTACTTTTCTGAAAAATTCTCACTGGTTCCTTCTTCGTTTTACGAATTTAAAAATCAAGAAAAAGTTATTGAAGCTGCTTTTGGCAAACTGAATAACAATACGGTTCGTGACAATTATCTGCCGGAAGACGAAGCAAATCTGATATTTACAATTTCTGATTCACTTAAGGAGGCTTTTGATAAAACTTTCCCGGGCTACATCATTTGGCATCCGATTTCGATTTTAAGCAAAAAATTGCATCAAATTTTTTTAAACGACCAGAACGAAAGATTACTTACACTTTCTTTTCAAAACAATTCTTTCAGCCTTCTTCTATTCGTCAACAAAAAGCTGCAAATAATTAATAACTACTATTTTAAACATTCAAACGATGTTATTTTTTACATCCTTTCTGTTTTAAAAAGCAGGAACATAAATCCATCAAAAACTACACTTTTACTTGCCGGAAAAATTAATCAAACAAGCGAGATAACTCCTGTGCTTTCCGAATATTTTGCTCAAACGGAATTTTTGAAAGTGTCTGTACAACACAACGAAAATATTTTCGGACCACAAATGCAACTGTTTACTCCTATTTTGTAATTATGCGAATCGTTGGCGGCAAATACAAAGGCCGGATTTTCAATCCCGGGAAAAAATTTACGGCACGGCCAACCACCGATTTGGCCAAAGAAGCTTTGTTTAATATTCTGGCAAACCGGTACGATTTGTCCGAGATGAAAATTCTGGATCTATTTTCAGGAACCGGCAGTATTGGATACGAATTTATCAGCAGGGAAGCTGGCGAAGTCACCTTTGTTGAATCAAATTTCAACCACGTTCGATTTATAAAAGAGGTGATTGAAAAACTGGAAATAAAAAACGCCCGGGTTGTTCGTGATGATGTTTTTCGCTTTATGAAATTTACTCCAAATAAATACGATTTAATTTTTGCCGATCCTCCGTTTGATGCCCCTTTTATTAACGATATTCCCAAAACCATTTTTGATTCAGAAGTATTAAACCCGGGGGGAATTTTGATTTTGGAACATCCAAAAAATTTCGACTTTTCCCGGTCAACAAATTTTAGTGAACTCAGAAAATACGGAAAAGTGAATTTCAGTTTTTTCAACGCATAAAAAAACCCTGCCATCCGGCAAGGTTCTGCGAATCATGCGGTATAACCTTAAGAATTTTATTAATTTATTTTCCGTTTAATGCTGCAACCAACCGGTTTCGTTTCGGCAACAGCAACTTTTTGTCCGTTGGCCAGACTTGCAATGGCATCTTTTGCATAAGCCTGTTTTACATCTTTTGCACTTTTGTAATTGTCGTCAATCGCCCCTTTGTAAACCAATTCCATATTTTTATCAAATAAGAATACATGGGGAGTGGTTTTCCCATCAAAAGCATTGGCAATCCGGCTTTCCTCATCTACAACATAAGGAAAATTGTAATTTTGTTCGCGTGCTCGTTTTTTCATTTCTTCGAAAGAATCAACTCCATTCCGGTTGTTGTAATTCGAATTTAATATGATCATTCCAACATTGTGGCGATCAGCCCAGGTTTTCAATTCATTGTACCGGTCTTCCCACTGAATTACAAAAGGACAAGTGTTGCTTGAAAACATAACCAAAAGGCCATTTTCTTTAGCCACGTCAGCCAGGGAAAACTTCTCGCCTGAAACATCGTGCATTTTTACGTTTGTCAACGTTGCTTTCCCTCCTATTCCAATTGTTCCGGTAACTGCCTTTGCCGGAATAAAGGCAATAATCATTAAAATTACAATTAAATTTTTCATCGCTTTCATTTTTTAAGTTACAATAAAACACTTCAAACTCTTTTATAAAAACATTTCCCTTTTAAAAAATGTTCATAGGTTTGCATAAGCAATTTTTTTGATTTGTAACGGATTAAACAGAAAAAATGAAGCTCGATACCATAAGAAACGAATATAATCTTTCAGCATTAACAAAAAAAAATGTGGACACAAATCCTTTCCGGCAATTCGAAAACTGGCTGAAAGCAGCTTTGTATTCTAAAGAAAAAGAACCAACGGCCATGTCGCTTTCAACCATTGGAACTGACGGATTTCCGGACTCAAGAATTGTTTTGCTTAAATTTTTCAATGAAAACGGATTTGTATTTTTTACCAATTATTCCTCAGAAAAAGGAAAATCGATTGAAAAAAACCCTGCAGTCAGTTTGCATTTTTTCTGGCCTTCGCTTGAACGGCAAATTCGTATTTCGGGTAAAGCAGAAAAAACAAACCATGGGATTTCTGAGAAGTATTTTATTGAAAGGCCTTTCGATAGCCAGATTGCAGCCTGGGCTTCCGAACAAAGTAAGGAGATTCCTTCCCGTGAATTTTTGGAAAAACGATTTGAAGAGTACAAAAAAACCTTTGAAAACAATACCCCCAAACTTCCGCCATTTTGGGGAGGGTACAATGTAGTACCGCAGAAGTTTGAATTCTGGCAAGGCCGCGTCAACCGTCTTCACGATCGCATTTTATATGAAAAAAACGAAAAAATATGGACTATTAAACGATTAGCTCCCTGACAACATGATTACAAAAATTTATTCGAAATCGAGTTTAAATTTCTGTTTTAATAGTTCCAGTTTTGGATTCTTTTTCAACATTTCCATGTATTTTTCTGAATCAGAATAAATAATTTTTTCCCTTTCAGTTTCAGATATCCGGGTAGTCAACTGAATTTTAGAATTTTTCAATTCTTTTCTCATCCACGAAACCAGTTCCGGTTTTATTGAATTAATCAAATCGTCCTGAACCGAATTATCGATTTCCAAAACAAGTTGAAAATCAGGCTCTATAATTGGCACCCGCGACAAGGTTGATTGTAAATTGGGACGATCGCCTAACCGTTTTACAAATTCTTCCCATTTAATTTTGAGTGTTTCGTTGGTAAATTCTTTTGTTTCACCTACCCGGGTATAAATTTCGTGCTGTTCTTTCGCCGAAAGCTTTTCTTCACCGAAATTTCCGGCCAGTGCATCTTTTATGGAAGGACCTTTTGTTTGACGCGGCAAACGCCTCGCGGGTTTTTGGGTTACAGGCTCGTTTACTACCTGAGCTTTATCGCCACTCCCCTTCTTTTCGCCTGATGTACCTGCATTTTCAGAAAAAACAGGTAGTAGAAAATCATCCTCCTCATTTTCGTCAGCTATTTTTTTTTTAAGGTTAGCTGGGCTATCCGAACCAGGGCCAGTTCAACAAGCAAACGTTTGTTTTGACTGATTTTATACTGCATGTCACATTCGTTGCTGATTTCAAGTGCTTTCAACAAAAAATCACTGTTACAAACAGAAGCCTGCACTTTGTAACGTTCCTTAATTTCACCCCCAACTTCGAGCAACTGCACCGTAACTGAATCTTTGCACACCAACAGATTTCGCAGGTGGCTGCTTAGCCCGGTAATAAAATGGTGGCCGTCGAAACCATGATTCAGAATATCATCAAAAATCATCAGAACATCCGGCACTTCGTTTTTCAAAAAATGATCTAACAACCTGAAATAGTAGTCATAATCCAGTACGTTAAGGTTTGAAATAACATCCTGGTACGTGATATTCTTTCCTGAAAAACTGACAATCTGGTCGAAAATGGAGAGGGCATCGCGCATGGCGCCATCGGCTTTTTGGGCGATAACATTCAGCGCTTCTTTTTCTGCGGTAACGCCTTCGCCTTTGGCCACATATTCCAGGTAATCGGCAATATCGGAAATGCCAATCCGGTTAAAATCAAAAATCTGGCAGCGCGACAAAATAGTGGGAATAATTTTATGCTTTTCGGTAGTTGCCAGAATAAAAATGGCGTGCTTTGGCGGCTCTTCCAGCGTTTTCAGAAATGCGTTAAATGCCTGTGAAGAAAGCATGTGAACCTCGTCGATGATATACACGCTGTATTTGCCCACCTGTGGCGGAATGCGAACCTGGTCGATAAGCACACGGATATCATCAACCGAATTGTTGGAGGCCGCATCGAGTTCGTGAATATTGAATGAACGACTGGTATTGAATGCTTTACAGGATTCACACTCGTTGCATGCTTCCACTTCCGGAGAAAGGTTGGAGCAGTTAATCGTTTTGGCAAAAATACGGGCGCAGGTGGTTTTCCCCACACCTCGCGGACCACAAAACAGGTAGGCGTGTGCCAACTGGTTGTTTTTAATGGCATTCTTTAACGTTGTGGTAATAGACGATTGTGCAACCACTGTATCGAATGAATCGGGTCTGTATTTTCGTGCTGAAACAATAAAATTTTCCATTTATGCTGTGTTCTTTCTCAAGTGACCAAAGATAAACATTTCTGCTTTTTTACCCGGTAAAACTTATTAACAAACCCTGTAATTCCTTTTGTGAAATCTAAACTTTAACTAATTTCCCCCGAAATTTTAAATTCTTCAATCATGTTGAAAAGTGTTCGTGTTTTGGCATGTTTTCTTTTACTAACCAATCTGGGTTTTGCACAGAAAACCCTGCATGATTTCAGTGCCCGCACCATTACCGGCGAAATTCTTGATTTTTCAACACTCAAAGGGAAAAAGGTTTTGATAGTGAACACGGCAACCGAATGTTCGCTTACACCACAGTTCAGGAAAATGCAGGAATTGTATGAAGAATACGGCGGCGATGATTTTGAAATTATTGCATTTCCCTGCAATGATTTTGGTAGCCAGGAGCCCGGTTCGAACGAACAAATTAATGAATTCTGCACCAAAAAATTCAATGTAAGTTTTATTCTGATGGAAAAAATATCCATTAAAGGCGACGACATGCATCCCGTATTTAAATGGCTCACCAGCAGCGAAGAAAACGGAACGCTCGATGCCAAAGTTATCTGGAATTTTCAAAAATTTCTGATAGATGAAGAAGGACAAGTGGTTGAATCGCTTTCACCCATAACCGGTGTGCAAAACCGACGGATTATTGAATGGCTGCAGGAATAAAAATTATTTCAGTGCAGTTTTGTATGTTGTTAAAGCCCTTTCCCGTGCAAACTTATGGTCCACCATAGGCTGCGGGTATTTTACAGTTCCAATTTCCGGAATCCATTTTCGAATGTACTCTCTTTTTGTGTCGAACTTTTTTTGCTGGCTTTCGGGATTAAAAATGCGAAAATAGGGCGCTGCATCGCAACCGGTTCCGGCAGCCCACTGCCAGTTGCCGTTGTTGGAAGCCAGTTCGTAATCGAGCAATTTATCGGCAAAATACGCTTCGCCCCAGCGCCAGTCGATGAGCAGGTGTTTAGTTAAAAAACTGGCCGTTACCATACGCACACGGTTGTGCATAAATCCGGTTTCGTTTAGCTCGCGCATGCCGGCATCAACCATGTGGTAGCCAGTTTCTCCGTTGCACCAGCGTTCAAACTCTTTTTCGTTGTTGCGCCATTGTATAAAATCGTACTTTGGTTTGAAGGACTTGTTAACCACCAGTGGGAAATGCCACAAAATAGTACTGAAAAAGTTCCGCCAAATCAGTTCATTCAGAAAAGTTTCCGACCAATCCATCGCTTTTCGGGTTAGCTCACGAATGCTAACTGTTCCAAACCGCAAGTGAACGCCCAACCGCGTAGTTCCATTAATGGCCGGGAGATCGCGGGTTTCGGCATAATTTCGAATGATCTCTTCTGAAATTTCTGCGGGTGGAATTTCAATAGAACTTTTCTCAAATCCCAGTTCCTTTAGTTGAGGAAAAGGAAACGGCTTGGTTTTGATAAGGTTCTCCTGATTTTTTTCGGACGGAAAATACTGAATATCAGTGTCATTAAAAACCTGTTTCCACTTTTTGCTATAGGGTGTAAAAACCGTGTAAGGTGTGCCGTCGTCTTTTAGCACTTCGTTTTCCTCGAAATATACCTGATCTTTATACAGATTAAATGCTATGTCTTTCTTTTCCAACAACTCCCCTACTTCATTATCGCGTTCTTTTGCAGAAGGCTCGTAATCTTTGTTGGCAAACACAGCCTGAATTTCAAACTGTTCGGTTAGCTCCCGAAAAGCATCAGTTGGTTTTGCATGAAATATTTTCAGTGAGCTCCCAAAATTTTCCAGTTCTGTTTTAATTTTCTGAATTTTAGTAAAAATAAACGAAACGCGGGCATCAGTTTTTGAACTCAGCCTGTTCAGAATTGTGGTGTCGAAAATAAAAACAGGCAAAACCGGACGACCCGATTTCAATGCCTGATAAAGTGCGTGGTTGTCGTGCAAACGCAAGTCGCGGCGAAACCAGAAAACACTTATTTTCCCTTTCATAAACTTTGATTCTGATTACCTGGAAGCACTTGCTGCCACAGCGGCGGAAGATGCAGCTACAGATATGGCCACCGCATGAGCAGCTGCTACCGCAGCACTAACAGCTTCCGAAACCTGGTTCTCTTCCATCATTTGCTTCAGCTTTTTCCCTGCAATTTTCCGTTTATCTTTATCCGGAACAACTCTTTTCAGCAATCCGCATGGTTTGATAAGGGTTAACAGCATAATTTCCTCCTCGTTACCGGTTCCCTGAAGAATCTGATTTTCAACGTCGGACTGTAGCTTAATAACAACCTGTTTATTCAGAACAAACGGCTTTTTCCACCGGAAAAACAAAAACCGTTTTTCTTCCAAACGAATCATTCGTTTTTGCACCAGGCCCGATTCAATTTCGCGGCGAATGTGTTTAAACGAAAAATTAAATTTATGAATCCACCGGCTAACCTTGAAAGGTTTCTTCGCTTCTTTCATCTTGTCAAGCATAAACCTGTGCAGCGAATTTTTACTGTTCAAACCAAGAATCTTCACCCGCTTGTCTTCAACGGCAATGTTTTTCTCCAGAACCAGTTCAAGAACTAAAGCGCCGATAGAGGCATAATTAAACGCGGTACCGGCAGAGAATAAAATTCCCCCTTTTTGCGGATGGACAGAAAGCAAATACAGTTTTTCGGAAAGCGACGTTGATTTTTCCATTTTTATAAACGTATGATTTTTTCTTTCTTTACATGTACATAAATACCGGTTGAAGTTACAAAGAATCCGGTGAATATTACAAATTTACGAAAAGCATGAAACGAGCATGTAAAATATTTACTCTCAATACGATCATTAAAACTCACGCGAGTTCAATATAATACCATTGAAAATAAACAATATTTATGATATGAAAAAAGGATTTGCAAGCGATAACAATTCGGGGGTGCACCCGGCCATCCTGAAGGCGATGAGCGAAGCCAATCACGGACATGTGAAAGGATACGGCGACGACCCGTTTACCCAAAAAGCCATCGGTGCTTTTAAAGAAAAATTCGGGCAGGAAACCGAGGTGTTTTTTGTGTTTAACGGAACCGGGGCTAATGTTTTGGGACTTTCCACAGTTACCCGAAGCTTCCATTCCATCATTTGTGCCGAAACCGCCCACATTGAAGAAGATGAGTGCGGTGCGCCTGAAAAATTTACCGGGTGCAAACTGCTTCCGGTGGAGCCGGTAAACGGGAAACTCACCCCTGAAAGGATTCAGCACCATTTGAAAGGATTTGATTTTGAGCATCATTCGCAACCGCGGGTGATTTCCATTTCGCAGGTAACAGAAATGGGAACCGTTTATCAACCGGAAGAAATTCGGGCACTTGCCGGCTTGGCCCACCAAAACAACATGCTGCTGCACATGGACGGCGCCCGGATTGCCAATGCCGCCGTTTCGCTGAACCTGGAATTCAAAACCTTCACCAAAGACTGCGGCGTGGATGTACTTTCCTTTGGCGGCACCAAAAACGGGATGATGATGGGCGAAGCTGTGCTGTTTTTCAATCCGGAGTTGACCACTTATACCAAATACCTGCGCAAACAAAGCATGCAGCTTTATTCTAAAATGCGGTTTGTGGGCGCACAGTTTCTGGCTTATTTCGAAAACGATTTGTGGAAAGAAACGGCCACCCATGCCAATAAAATGGCCAAACTGCTGGAAGCCCATGTTTCCAAAATCCCGGAAATAAAAATCACCCAGCCGGTGGACGCTAACGGTGTTTTTGCTGAAGTACCGCCGGAAATAATTAAAACGTTGCAGCAAAAATTTTTCTTTTACATGTGGAACGAAAAACGATCGGAAGTGCGCTGGATGACTTCCTTCGATACTACTGAAGAAGAAATTTATGAGTTTGTGGAGTTGATAAAAAAACTAATTAAAAAAAGCTCCAATTAATCATTTATGCGATTATTTACTTACTATCCAAGCAATCCCAAAAAGCTGGACCCGGAAATGGAAAAAAGAATATTTTTCCACAGTCTGGTGTTTCCGGCGATGTTTGTGTTTGTGTTCTGGATGGTAGAAATAATTGAGGTGACGACATCTGTTAGTTTTGTGAAACTCGGTGTTTACCCGTTACACTGGAAAGGATTGTCGGGCATTTTGTTTTCACCATTTATCCACTCCGACTTTAACCATCTGATGTCCAACTCCATTCCGTTTTTCATTCTGATGTTCATGCTCATTTATTATTACCGGCGCATTTCGTACCAGATATTTTTTCTGCTCTATTTTTTGTCGGGAATAACGGTTTGGTTTGCCGGCCGCGAAGCCTGGCACATTGGCGCCAGTGGCGTGGTTTATGCCATGGCTTCATTTCATTTTATAAGTGGCATTATCCGTAACGATGTGCGGCTGCTTACCTTTTCTGTTGTTGTGGTTTTTCTTTATGGCGGTTTAATTTGGGGGGTTTTCCCCATTGATCCGAAAATTTCGTGGGAAGGACACTTGTGGGGTGCAGTTTCGGGTGTGGTGCTGGCCTTTTATTACCGGAACTACATTATTCGCCGCGATAAATTTGACTGGGAAGAGGAGGAGGAAGTGAACAGTGAACAGCCTGCCCTGCGGAATACGACGCAGGAGGAAATTCCGGCAGGGTCGCAGTCGTTATCAGAAGAAGAAAAAGAGAAGGGTAGTGAGCTGTCGCCACGAGCAGATGGAGCTAAAAAGAAAAAAAGAGAAGGGAAAAATCCTTACCTGTTAAAAAATTACAGGCCAGATAATACCAGTCACACCGGAGAATTCTAAAATTTAAAATTAACGTTTCATTTCCCTTTTTCTGAAAATAAAAGGAATACTTAAATGTTTCTCAAAAAGTACTATTTTTGCGCGCAAATTAAAGAAGTTCATTAAAGCATGATTAGCAGAAGGATTATCCGGACCAAGGTGTTGCAAGTGTTGTACGCCTATTATTCTACAGACGACAAATCGCTTAACAATGCGGAGAAGGAGTTGTTTTTTTGTATCAGGAAAACCTACGATTTATACCATTTTTTGCTTGCTTTGGTAATTGAAATTGCCGATTATGCAGAGCAGCGAATTGAAATCAAAAAAAACAAACACCAGCCCACTCACGAAGATCTTCATCCCAATACCAAATTTATCAGCAATCAAATAATCCAGCAATTACGCGAAAACAGGGCGCTTCATGCGTATATCAATCAACAAAAGTTAAGCTGGGTAAATCATCCGGAACTCATAAAAGAACTTTACCTTTTTTTAATTGAATCGGATTTTTACATCGAATACATGAGAGATAAAAACCGTTCGTTTTTAGACGATCGTAAGTTTGTCGATAAAATATTCACCAATATTTTACTTATTGCAGAAGACCTTTACGAAGCTTTGGAAGAGATGAGCATTTACTGGAATGACGATATGGAATTTACTGTTTCCATGATTTCCAAAACGCTGAAAAAGTTCAATCCGCACTCGGGTTCAGATCAAAACCTGTTGCCTATGTTTAAAGACCAGGATGACCGTGATTTTGCCAAAGATTTATTGCGAAAATCCATCATCAACCACGACGAACTGCGTGAACTTATTAAGGAACATTCGAAAAACTGGGATTTGGACCGAATTGCTTTTATGGATATTCTGATCATGCAACTGGCTGCTGCCGAGTTTCTCTACTTTCCATCTATACCCACAAAGGTTTCGTTAAATGAATACATAGAACTCTCGAAATATTACAGTACAGAAAAAAGCCGGAATTTTATAAACGGAATTCTCGATAAAACATTAAAAGATTTAAAAATCTCCGGTAAAATTAACAAAACAGGCCGTGGCCTTATTGGTGAAATTTAGCAAAATAGAATGGTTGTAAAAGTCAAAAACCAAAACAAATGGTTATTTTTGCCTGAAATAATACAAACAATTGAATATTAACATTTAAAAGATTATACAATGATAAACAATTTGCTGATGATGCAACCCGAAGGTCAGGATGCCAATCCGTTAATGAGTTTCCTTCCTTTGCTGCTAATCGTGGTCGTGTTTTATTTTTTTATGATTCGCCCACAAATGAAACGCCAGAAAGAAGTGCGTAAATTTCGCGAAAGCCTTGCCAAAGGTGATAAAGTAGTAACCACTGGAGGTATTTATGGCCGCATTGTGGAAGTAAAAGAAACCACAATTATTCTGGAAATTGCCAAAGACATTCACATTAAAGTGGATAAAAACGGAATTATTAAAGACATGAGCGACGCACCGCAACAGCGTTAAAAAAAAGTTTTTATACAAAAAAAGGGTTGGCAGCTAAAACTGTTAACCCTTTTTTGTTCCATCATTTTTTCAGGAACATTTGCAGAAACACCTGGTTAAACGTTAAACCTGAAGTGCATAATATCGCCGTCCTTCACCACATACTCTTTTCCTTCAACAGCAATTTTGCCGGCATCGCGGCAAGCATGTTCCGAGCCTAACCGAATGTAATCTTCATATTTAATTACCTCAGCCCGAATGAATCCTTTTTCAAAATCGGTATGAATACTACCGGCAGCCTTTGGTGCTTTGGTTCCTTTTACAAAAGTCCAGGCGCGGCTTTCGTCGGGGCCGGTGGTAAAAAAGGTTTGCAGGTTAAGTAAACGGTATGCTGAATGAATCAGTTTATTCACGCCCGGCTCGTCTAACCCCAGTTCTTCCAGAAAAAGCTGTTTTTCTTCATATTCTTCCAGTTCGGCAATATCGGCTTCAGTAGCAGCAGCAATAACCAATATTTCTGTATTTTCGTTCTTTATAGCTTCTTTCACTGCCTCAACATATTTATTGCCGGCTTTTGCCGAAGCTTCATCAACATTGCAGGCATACAACACGGGCTTGTTTGTTAGCAGGAAAAAGTCTTTTGCCAACCTTGCTTCTTCATCATAAAGGCTTAATGTTCTGGCAGATTTTCCCTGTTCCAGAACCGTTTTATACCGCAACGCCAGTTCATACATTTTTTTTGTTTTGGGATCAGAACCATGTTTGGCCTGTTTTTCCAGCTTTTCAATGCGGCCTTCAATGGTTTCCAAATCTTTAAGCTGAAGTTCGGTATCAATTACTTCTTTATCGCGCACCGGGTCAATGGAGCCATCCACGTGGGTAATGTTATCGTTGTCGAAACACCGCAAAACATGAATAATGGCATCGGTTTCGCGAATATTGCCCAAAAACTGATTGCCCAATCCTTCTCCTTTACTGGCGCCTTTCACCAGACCGGCAATGTCTAAAATTTCAACAGTTGTTGGAACAATTCGTTTGGGATTGTCAATTTCTGCCAGTTTAATCAGCCGCTCATCGGGCACGGTAATTACTCCCATGTTAGGTTCTATGGTACAAAAGGGAAAATTTGCCGATTGGGCTTTCGCACTCGATAAACAATTGAAAAGTGTTGATTTTCCTACGTTTGGTAAACCAACAATTCCACATTTTAAAGCCATTTTACTCGTTTAAAAATTTGCGGTGCAAAGGTAATTTAATATTGATTTTTAATGTTCTTTTTTTTCGAAAACTTCCCCAGGCTGCATTTTCAACATAATCTTTATTTTTCTTATTTTTCAGGCACAAGTTCGGATTCCAATTTGTACATTTGTTAAAACTTAATATTTATGATTTTACAGAATGTTTCCGTCGATTGTGTAATATTCGGCTTTAAAAATAACAAGATTAATGTTTTACTCTGGCAGGCCGAGCCTGAATTACTGGAAAAATTTCTCACTACCTCAAAAGAATATGAGCAAATAAAAATAATTTTTGAAAAAAACCCGGCACTAAAATCTGATGATTACTGGGGTTTGATTGGAACCCATCTTCCAACAGAAGAGGATTTGGACGGTTATGCAAAAAAAATACTTCAAACTGCAACTGGCCTCGATAATGTTTATCTAAAACAGGTAAAAACATTTGGAGCCCTGCAGCGAGTACCCCATTACAGGGTAATCACAGTGGCATATTACGCACTTATAAATCCCGATTACCACGATTTAAAACTTTCACCATTAGCTAAATCGGTAAAATGGTTTGATATTGATAGCCTGCCAAATGTTATTTTCGATGTAAAAGATATTATTGGAAAAGCGTTAAAAAAACTTCGGGAAGAAGTGCAATACCACCCGGTTGGATTTCACCTGCTTCCTGAAAAATTTACGTTAACCCAACTGCAAACCATGTATGAGGTAATTTTAGACAAAAAACTGGATACACGTAATTTCAGAAAAAAAATTCAGAACATGGGTTTGTTAATTGACACCAAAGAAAAACAAACCAATGTAGCTCACCGCGCAGCCAAACTTTATTCGTTTGATATGGACATTTACCGTCAGCTTGTTGAGGAAGGGCTGAATTTCAGAATTTAGTTTATTTAAACCTTTCCGAATTGATCGGGTCATACAGGTAAACATTTTTTATGGAAAATGACGACCGCGAACTTATTTCCGAACTGAAACAGGAGAACACCAGGGATCTTGCTTTTCATCGTTTGGTTAAACTTTACCAGGAGCGGTTGTACTGGCACATTCGTAAAATATTACTGAATCACGAAGATACTGATGATGTTCTGCAAAACACCTTTATAAAGGTTTGGAAAAGTATCGGAAATTTCAGGGAAGAATCCACACTTTATACCTGGCTTTATCGCATTGCCACAAACGAATCCATCACATTTTTAAACTCTAAAAAACGCCGAAACCTGCTCCCGTTAAACGATGTAAGCGATTACCTGATGGAAAACCTTACATCAGATCCTTATTTTGAAGGCGATGAATTGCAAATGAAACTCCAGCAGGCAATTCTTAAACTTCCTGAAAAACAACGCATCGTTTTCAATTTGAAATATTTTGACGAAATGAAATACGAAGACATGTCGAAAATACTTGATACATCGGTTGGAGCGCTTAAAGCTTCGTATCATCATGCAACAAAAAAAATAGAAGAATACATTAAAAGAAGTGACTAAATAATTGGCATTAAACTTTTTTTTATTTAGAGAGTCAAACAATTAAATTTTGGAAGAAATGAATAAATTAAAAAAAATTGCACCTGAATTGTCGAAAATCAAAAAGGAACAACCTTTTGGCGTTCCCGACAAATATTTCGATGACTTTTCTGCCCGGCTGCATCATCGGCTGGAAACAGAAAAACAGGCTCTTCCACAACCCAAAAATCCTTTTATAAGGTATTTAAAACCAGCTCTTGGTCTGGCTGCAAGCTTTACCTTGATTTTTATGTTGGTTTACTGGCCGGTTAAAACGTTCCTTCCCGACTACCTGGCAAAAACAAACACCTTTATTGAATCAACAAATGAAGATGATGCCTTTCGTACTTTTATTGAAAAATTAGATGAAAACTCATTTTTTGCACTGCTACAGGAGCCACATTTAAACGAAGAAACAATAAATGGAGATTTTAACGATGAAGAACTGATGAGTTATCTTAGTTCTAATATTTCTGAATATGAAATTTATTTACAATCTGAAAATTAAAAAAATGAAAAAAATATTTTTGTTTGCTGTTCTGCTAACCATTGGTTTTGCAACTTTTGCTCAACCAAAAGATAAAGATCATGAAAGCAGATGGGAGAAATACCGCGCAGACAAGGTGGCATTCTTAACTTCGAACCTTGAGCTGTCGCCAGCTGAAGCCCAAAAATTCTGGCCGGTTTACAACAAATTGGAAAAGGAACGCTGGGAAGCTCAAAAATTCCGCAGGGAAATGGAAGAAAAAGTGCAGGAAGCTGAAGAATCCATGTCGGATAATAATATTAAACGACTTACACGTGAGTTTGCCGGCAGTTTGCAAAAGGAGGCCAATTTACTGGTAGATTACAATGAAAAATTCCTTGAAATCCTTCCGCCAGGAAAAGTTTTAAGACTCTACAAAGCTGAAAATGAATTCAGAATGTATATGATTAAAAAATTCAGAGACCGGAAAAAAAACGGTGATTAAAATCTTCAAAGGGTAAGAAAAAAAAAGACAGGCCAAAAACCTGCCTTTTTTTTTATCCGAAAAATCTTTTGATTAAAGCGCTTTAAACCATTCCTGAAAATACTTTCCTACAAGCGGTGTTTCTTTAATTTCTCCCTGAATGGCACCAATGAGGCTTAAAATCCAGAATACCAAAACTACGATAGAGGCAAGCCAGCCAATGATGGGAATAAATGTTAAAACCAACCCTAACAGGTAAATCCCCAATAATTGCCGAATGTAATAGCTGGCAAATTCATCTTTTTCACTGCTGTTTATAACCAATGCTATAATCCAGCCAATAATTGTAATGTGAGCGACAATTGCTTTTGTTTTTCCATCCATAATTTACAAGTTTAAACTTTTGCTTAAAAATAAAGAAATAAAATGGCATTAGGGGACTAATTTTACAGAAATTAATTCCCAATCATTCCTGATAAAAATATGCCCGTTGGCAAATGCAGGATGTGCCCATGTTACACCCCTCGGTAGTTGTTTTTTTGTAGGCTCAATAATTTTAGCCCGGCCTGTTTCAACCATTCCTTGTGGAGAAAGCCTGGTAATTAACAGTTCACCATGTTCGTTAAACATCCAAACTTTTTCTTCATTCTGAATAAAATGAATATTGGCCCAACGGTTTTTATTTACGGCAGTAAGATTTTCCCAAACCCTCTCCCCGGTTAGTAATTCAAGGCATCGCAATTCGCCGTAACTGTCAACTCCGTATATGTATTCATCCATAATTACAGCCGTATTCATCACACAGTGAAGCGCATCGGTATTGCGTTCGTTTTCGCCGCTTCGTTGCCAAACTTTTTCTGCGGTTGTGTAGTCATCGCCTAAATCAACCAGAAGTGATCCGTTGTAAAAAGAACTCACAAAAATATAATCGTTATGCAAAACCGGAGTGGCTATTCCCATGGCCATTTTTAGTTTCCACGGAAATTTCCAGTAAACTTCGCCTGTTTCAGGATTCATTCCGGCAAGGTGATCTTCAGTCCACACCACCAAAACCCGTTGTCCGTTTTTCCCGAAAATTACAGGGGCTGAATAGGATGCGCCATCATCGAGGTTTCTCCAGATTTCGGTGCCTGTTTTTTTATTGAGGGCAACCAGGCAGGCATTTTCACTACCGCCAATTTGTAAAATTAATTTTTCTCCATCGATTAAAGGTGCAGCAGCAATGCCCCAAATGGGCATTTTAATTTCGTACTCGCTGTTTAAATCTTTTTGCCACAGAACCTTCCCTGTAGCGGCTTCGAAACAAAACAGGTGCCCCATGGTACCAAGCGACCAGGCCATTCCTTCATTGATTACTACTGAAGACCGCGGACCAGCAGGATATCCAATTCCAGAATATTCACAATTATAACGGAATTCCCAGAGTTTGTTTCCGGTTTTTTCATCAAAACAAAGCACACCTTCAGTTTCTTCAGGTGTTTCATTCCTGTCGGTTAAATACACTTTACCATTGGCAACAGTAGGACCGGAATATCCGGAACCAACAGCAACATTCCACTCCGGTTGGAGCTGTTTGCTTTTAAATCCTTCAATTCCATTTTTATCGGACCAAACACCGTCGCGGTTAACACCGCGCCAATCGGGCCAGTTCTGAGCCAAAGCGTAATAAGTATTCAGAAAAACAAACCAGGGAAGTAAAAGCCAAAATAAACGCATAGATTTTATTTTTTAAACCTGTGCAAGAAAAGTAAATTTTAGAAGAATCTGAAAAGAAATATCAAATATCGTAATTAAAATTCCGCAAATGGTGTCCCATCCGGTCGCGTTTTGTTTTAAGATATTTCTGATTGTATTCGTTGGGTTCTATTTCAATGGGAATAATTTCAACTACTTCAAGGCCAAAACCTTCCAATCCTACCCTTTTTACCGGATTGTTTGTAAGTAACCGCATTTTTGTTACTCCCAGACTTCTCAGAATTTGTGCTCCCACGCCATAATCACGTTCATCGGCTTTAAAACCCAGATGGAGGTTTGCCTCAATGGTATCGAGCCCCTGATCCTGCAATTTATAGGCGGCAATTTTATTAAGCAAACCAATTCCCCGTCCTTCCTGCATCATGTAAACAACTACACCTTTACCGGCTTTATCAATAAGATCCATCGATTTATGAAGCTGGTCGCCACACTCGCAACGCATAGAGCCAAAAATATCGCCGGTCATACATGAGGAATGAACACGAACAAGCACCGGTTCGTTTACTTCCCATTTTCCCTTAATCAATGCAACATGTTCTGCTCCATTCGATTTCTGCCTGAACGGGATAATACTAAAATCGCCAACCTGAGTGGGAAGGATTACCTCTTCTCCCCTTTCTATCAAACTTTCGCTTTGAAACAGGAAGGATATTAAGTCTTTTATAGTAACAATTTTCAGATCGAATTTTTCTGCCAGCTTTACCAGATCGGGCAGCCGGGCCATGGTACCATCGTCATTCATAATTTCCACCAAAACACCCGACGGATACAAACCGGCCAAACGTGCCAAATCAACTGCGGCTTCGGTGTGACCGCTCCTGCGTAACACACCTCTGTTTTTTGCTATTAAGGGAAAAATATGGCCTGGTCGTGCCAGATTCTCGGGTTGGGTTTTGCTGTCAACCAGCATATTTATGGTAATTGCCCTGTCTTTGGCAGAGATTCCTGTTGTTACATCAGGGTGAAGAGCATCGACAGAAACTGTAAACTGTGTTTCATGGAAAGAAGTATTTTGTCCTACCATTAAATCAAGGTCAAGTTCTTCACAACGTTTTTCGGTTAAAGCAACACAAATCAATCCCCTGCCATGTATGGTCATAAAATTGATGATTTCAGGCGTAATGAGTTCAGAAGCAACAATAAAATCGCCTTCATTCTCACGGTCTTCATCGTCAACTACAATCACCAGTTCACCGCGTTTAATTGCTGCAATTGCTTCAGGAATTGTGTTTAGCTTAAAATCTGCCATTGTCGCCCTCATTTAAAATCAGCTGCAAAAATAGAACAAAATATCGACAATAAAATTGATTCATTCCCATGTAGTGTGAATGTTAATGAACTTTATAATTTCTTTAAACTTGAAATTCAACAAAATTTAAAAAATGCCTGAAATGAAATTCAAATTGCTCTTTTCGATTTTTCCCAGCTGGCAGATTGTTTTCCTCTGAAGTAACGGTACATGCCCCTGATTGCAGCGTAATTTACCGAAACAAAATAGTATGGAATGAACAAGAATTTGAACCTTAACTTTTTATTTTCGAGATACCAGCCAACAAATGCCAGCAGGTAACACAAAAGCTGGAAATAAAAAAAGATAGAATAAAAATCTGAAATTCTACCAAAACCGGTTTCCGCAAGAATGGCTGCGTTTATGAAAAACAGCAAAAAAAGGGAAATGGGAGCCAGTGACCACCGAAGTACTTTATGTGAAAAGTACTGCCACGAAAGAACACCAAACCGAAATGGATTCAGCAGGGTATTCAGCCGGAATAAAGTTTGAATTCCTCCTGCGGCAATTCTTATTTTCCGCTTTAATTCTTCTTTAACATTGAGGGAAGCTGTTTCTTCGGCATAAGCATTTGGCGAATAGGCAATTTTGTATCCTTTCTGAGCAATGCGAAGCGAGATGATAAAATCATCGAGAATGGTATCGGTTTCAACCTCTTCAAAAAGTTCGCGCCTGATGGCAAACAACTCTCCCACTGCCCCCACTGCAGAATTGAGTTCTGAATCCATTCTTTTTACCCACGACTCAAACTTCCAGTAAAGTCCCTCGCCTGCAGCGGCAGCCACATCGGCCTCTTTTTCAACAATCCGTTTTTCGCCGGCCACACACCCGGTATTTGGATCGCTAAAACAAGCTATAATTTCACGAATGGCTTTTGGATTGAGCCGTGTATTTGTATCGGAAAAAATAACGATTGGCGCTTTTACAAACTGCATTCCACGGTTCATGGCATGCATTTTACCACGACGCTCCGGCTGGTGATAAACTTCAAGGTTTTCGAATTCCCTCAAAATATCCGGGGTACCGTCGTCCGAGCCATCGGTTACCCAAACGTACTGCACCTTTTTTTTGGGATAATCGAGTTGGAACGAATTTTCAACTTTTTGCCGGATAAAATCCTTTTCGTTATAAGCAGTTACAAAAAGACAAACATCAGGTTCATAATCTGAAATTGTATGCGTTTTTTTGGAATTAAAAAGCTTTTTTAATCGTGTAATTACAAATAAAATAGCAGGATATCCGATGTAAGCATATATCAGAATAAAAAAAAAGATCCAGAAAAGCAGTTTCAAAATCATTCAATATTCTTTTTGTAAAATTCGGTGAGTGCACCGGCGAGGGCTAAGTTATCAAATTTTTCCTGGATATATTCAATGGCATTGCGGCTTATGTTCTGAAAAAGTTCCTGGTTTGTAATCAGTCGTTCAACATCGGCAACAAATTCCTTTTCGTTATCAGCAATCAAAATATTTTTTCCTGATTGAGTTGAAATTCCTTCGGTTCCAATTGGTGTTGAAACAATTGGTTTTCCGAGCGCCATTCCTTCAATAATTTTAATACGCATTCCGCTACCAGAAAACAACGGAACTACCATAATCGATTTTGAGTTCATAAATTGATAGGCATCGGGCACTTCTCCTTCAAAAATAATATTAGGTGCATGAAAACGCCGGATAAGCCAATCGGGAGCTTTTCTGCCCGCAATGTAAAATTTCAATTCAGGAAATTTCTCATGAATTTTTGGCCAGCATTTTTCAATAAACCAAATCAATCCTTCCTGATTGGGAGCCCATTCCAGCGAACCAATATGAAAAACTGAAGGATGCTCGAGATTTTTGGAATGCGGAATCAGCACCGTGGTTTCAATTCCGGTTGGCGAAACGTGTGTTGGCTTTTTGTTTCCCATTTTATCGAGCAGAATTCCATCGCGCTCGGTTATGGGTACAAGTAAATCGTAACTGTTTATAAAACTTTTTTCAAAAACTTTAATCCGTTTGGCGAGAATTTTCAGATAGATACGCTTTATTCCTGAAGAAATTGCTGCTGTACGTTCCCATATTTCATGCTCGATGTTGTGTGCACGATAAACAATTTTGGCATCGGAATATTTTCGAATAAGCGGAATATAGGGGCAAATATAAAGGCCTTCAAGTTGAATTATATCGAATTTCTTTGCTTTCAATAACTGTTTTAGCTCGTTTGCAAATGTTTTTGAAATGAAACGAACTGCATTATAAGGTTTTCCGGAAAACAACAAATTGTATGTTGCTTCAAACGGAGAAATACGTGCAGGAACATCAACCAACCTGAATTCTGCCCAGTCTTTAACTGATTCGGGAATTTCAGAAAGATCAGTATGGTGTTTAAGGGTATTCATTGCAAAAACAGTGACCTCGTGCCCAAGCAGAGCAAAACCGCGGGTAAGATTCAAACAAGCAATTGCACCACCATCGTTAGCCGGATAAGGCACTTTATTTGTTATCTGCAATATCTTCATTTTCGATTTTTAAATTTATTGCTCAACTTTTGAAGCCCCAGTTTTCCGAACAATTTACTGTAGGTTTCGGCATCCATCAGCGCAGCATCGGTGGCAGCTTTGTATGATAACCAGATTCCGACGGGTAAAAAAATGAAGGTTGAGAACCACATTCCGGCAAACATATCCCAAAGGTCTTCACGGGCCGATTTTTCTCCGGTCATGGAAACAATATAGTAGGCAATAAACAACAGTATTGATACAACCACCGGCATTCCCAAACCGCCTTTTCGTATTATTGCCCCCAAAGGTGCTCCAATAAAGAAGAAAATAAAAACTGCCAGCGAGAGGGTATATTTTCGGTGCCGCTCCATGGTGTATTTATTCAGATTCTTTTTTCGGTTATACAGTTCATCATCGTACATGTTCAGGGTTTGTACATTATTCCGTGCTTCTGACAGGGCTGACTGGGTAATTTCAGCCTTTACCCATTTATCCTGTTTTTCAAAATACTCATCGAAATTGAATACAGAATCTGCTGCAACATCCACCTCTCTTTTCAGCGAATCGTGCTGCGCTGTCAGGTTGTGAATTTTTCTGGTAAGCGGTGAATTTAACCTGATTTGTAACATAAAATTCCGCAGCCGCCCGTAATAATCAGTTCCCAGTGAATCTTCCATAAACCGAAGCTGTTCAATATTCAGCATTCGGTAAGTATTTCTGAAAATATTTTCGTCGCGCCGGTTAAAGTCAAAACCACGCACCTTAACTCTAATGGTTTGTTCTTCAAAATTATCGCGTCTGAAAGGATAAGTTTCCTGGCCCCGCCTTGCTGTTTGCCTGTTTTCTTCCGAGTAATTTACTCCGTTATACAGGTTAAGCACCATAAACTTTTTGTCTTCGGTAATGCGCAAAAAACCCGAATCGGCAACTGTAACACTTTCATTGGTGCGGTTGCGGGTATGGTCGTATATGAGTAAATCATACAAAACGTTGGTTTTCTTGTCTTTACTTCCAATACGAATGCTGTACCCGTCAATTTCGCTGGTAAAAACACCTTCCTGCAAAACCAGTTCAGGGCGTTGCTGCTTTACGCTCCATAACAAAGTAGTAAACCTCAGATTGGTATGGGGCAAAATATAATTGGCAAAATAAAATGCAGTAAGTGTCACAAACGCTGCAATAATCACAAGCGGTTTCATAATCAGGTACAATGAAATGCCGGATGATTTCATGGCCAACAATTCATAGTTTTCACCAAACGAACCAAAAGTCATGATGGATGCCAGCAGCATAGCCAA
>JAHYIT010000256.1 GCA_019429205.1 Mariniphaga sp.
ATATACTCAATTACAAGTATGCCCCATTTACCAGAAAAAAATCCGTTGTACCCCCTGCCGAAATTTTAAAAAACAATAGCCCTTAAAATCAAATCCTTACAGGATTTATTCTGCAATGTGGGTTAAGCGAAATGAAATCTTTGGAAGAATAGTGTAAAATAAGCCGGATTAGCCGGGCAAATTTATTCAGATAATCCGATGCCTTTTTGGTTTCACTGGAAATGACATACGCCCGGATGGAGTTGAGTGAATTGAAAATAAAATGGGGATTCATTTGTGCCCGCAAAGCAGTTAACTTTAGTTTGTTCATCT
Source organism: Mariniphaga sp. (assembly GCA_019429205.1). Classification (GTDB taxonomy): domain Bacteria; phylum Bacteroidota; class Bacteroidia; order Bacteroidales; family Prolixibacteraceae; genus Mariniphaga. Next base: position 313 of record JAHYIT010000256.1, read on the forward strand.
CATTTTCAATGGTTTGCCTGGCTATTTCAACTACTTTAATACGGTAACCCATCCCAATGGAAAAAATGAATACTTCAATTGCAGTTCCAATCATCATGTACCTGATGTGCCAAAAAACCATGGAAAGTACGGCTCCGGTCAAATAAAAAAAACTCCCGCCCACCAGGAATAAAACAAGCTTATTGCGATAATTTTTCAGAATATAAACATAGGCAGCCAAACTGAAAACAATCATAAAATACCGCTGGAAATTCATGATGTGCCTTTCGAAATTATTTAAAGGATTTACAGTTATAACAGATATCTGAACCAAAATAACTGATACAAGCAAAATAAGGGCATAGTGAATGGCCTTGTTAAGTTTCGGAAAATCGGTTTTGGCATTCAGAAATATACGCGCAAAAATCAAATAAAAAATATTTATTCCAACCTGTATGGTTTCGTAAAAAAGATAACCAAAAACCGGAAATGAGCTTTGCAGCAACTGCCACATAAAGTATGTACGGGTGCTGATAAACAAAAGAAGTGAAAGCAGGTAAAGCGAGTACCAGATAAAAAGCCGCTCGTTATACATAAAGTAAAACCCGATAAAATAGAAAAACATCAGCAACATTCCCCCAATAAAAAAGAAATAGGGCATTTGATTAAAGAAATAATAGCGACTGACATAATCAGAAATATAATCAACAGTTGCACTGTTGCGATAAGTAGGAACAACCAAACTGTTTTTCCGGGTAATCTGCCTGACTTTAACGAAAATGAACCGGTTTTCAATCAATTCTCCGGGCCTGAACGGAATATATGTAATATCTCTAACTCCTGCCGACCTGCTCTTATTCATAACCCCTGCTTTGCGGAATGCCAGTGTATCGTTTTGCAAAAAATAGAGCGTAATATCATCGTAATAACCTAAACGAACATACCAAAGCTCCGAAGCTGTTAAATCAGTTTCACCAAAATCGATTAAAAACCAGTAAATTTCATTTCCCGAAGTCAGGTATCTGCGGGGAATTTCAGTAAATGAAGACCTGAATTCCGGTGCATAAACCTGCTCAATATCAAAGGTATTATCTTTTGTAATGAAAACTTTTGCATGGGTTACTCCCTCGTGAATTAAATATCCGGAATCTGGCTTTTGTCCTAAACTAAAAGCAAAAACAGTGAACGGCAACCAAACACTGATCGATAAAAGCAACAGACCTTTTAAAGAATATATATTCGAAAAAGAACAGCGTACTTTACACTTTATGCAATGAATATTTTGCTTCATTCATTTTTAAAGATTAAGAAAATGAAATCTTAACTGCTGTAAAACCCTGACAAATTAGCACGTATTACTTCCATTTGTTGAAAATGTTTCGGATTTTGGTACAATTCAAATATAGTAATTAACTTTAAACCGAAACTGCTCAACTTCAATTTATGAAACAATTAGCTTTTTACATCCTTGTTTTTGTGCTTTTCAGCACTTGCACCTCTAAAACTGAATTTTCGCAGGAAACCATTACTGTTGCCATTGGAAACGGCCAGCAGGCTAACGCAGGTTTTGAGCGCAGCCTTCATTTTACGAAAGCCTGGCTCACAAAAACCGACAGTTTCACCGGGCTAATTCCAACCAATCTTACCAATAAAACCGACGTTTGGGAACCGCATAATTCGGCTGCCGACAATTATGTATTTATGGTTTTAACGGCTTATTTACTGGATAAAAATTTATACAAAGGCGAATTGCAGGTGATGTTTGCCATGCAGCAGGAAAACGGAATTATTGGCGGCTGGCATGGCGATGGAAATTTTGCCCGAACGGCCATCATGTACAGCCTTTGGAAAACGCAGGGTGCAACCATCCAGCCCTGGCGCAGCGATGTGAATTTAGGCGCCGAAAATACCGGCGATGAAATTTATTTTGTGTTAACTGCTGAAAACGACTGGGAAGGAAAGCTGGTTTTCGATGCGCCCCGCTACAAAACCATGCTGAAACTGCCTGTTGATTACCCGCGAATTAACCAGTTTCCGGAGTGGTTTACTGTGGAAAGAGAAAATGAATATTCGGTTATTTCCAGCAAAAAAGATCTTTCAGGGAAATATTCGGGAACACAACTACTTGAAGGCATTCCGGTACAGCTAAAAGCAGGGGATGTTTGGGTGGCGCGACTTCCGAATCGCGCATTTTAGATAGCTTAATTTCAGCCGAAAGCATCTCTTAGATGAGCGAATTGTGCATTGAATTAATCAGCGGATCAGAATCCGCTGCACCCTAACGTGGAACAGTAACCGAAAGCAAATGATGAGATGAAATTATCTTTCCCCGTTTCGTAATTCCTTCTACAAAAACATGGTAGCGGGCCAGTCTATCTGACGTATAAAATTCGATTTTTGCTTCCCTGCCGTGAAACGCAACATCGGGGTTCCAGTACAAAGTAGGCCGGTAATCGGGTTTTGGGTCGTTTATGCTATTCAGGGCATATTGTGGCGAATAAAACTTCCGCGGCTGCTGAAATCCTTTTACACGGGGGGTAATCCGCCCGGGAATAAAACTCACGAATTCCTTATACAAATCAGGCCGACCCATTTTGGTGAGAACGGAAATAACGCCATTTCCTCCGCGCGACCCGTAAACTGCCATTAGCGCCGAATTCTTCAATATTTCAATTTTATCCACATCGCCCAGCGGAATATACTTGATGTTTTCCCATGTCACTTCCAGCCCGTCAACCAGCAACAGTGGATTGCCGTAACCAGCCCTGATGCGTATTTCATCGCCGGTAACAATAACACCCGGCGCCCTGGTTTGCAAATAATCCGTAAT
>JAHYIT010000063.1 GCA_019429205.1 Mariniphaga sp.
CCCGATGTTTTACCAATTCTTCCTCTGCGTAACACCGTACTTTTTCCGGGGGTGGTGCTTCCAATAAATGTTGGGCGAAAAAAATCATTGAAACTGATTCAGGACGTTTATCGCGGAAGCAGGCTGCTTGGCACCGTTGCGCAAAAAGATTATACCATTGACGACCCTGAAACCAAGGACTTGTTTTCTGTTGGAACGATGGCCGAAATACTGAAAATTCTGGAAATGCCCGACGGTTCAACTTCAGTTATTATTCAGGGAAAAAGGCGTTATTCCATTCACGGATTTGTTTCTGAAGAACCTTACTATAAAGCAACTGTTGAACCTTTAAATGATATATTTCCTGAAAACGATTCCGAATTTAATGCCATTGTTGGTTCGCTGAAAGACCTTTCCATAAAAATTGCACAATTTTCTGCCAATGTGCCGCCCGAGGCAACGTTCGCTGTAAAAAATATCGAAAACTCAACTTTCCTTATCAATTTCATTTGCTCCAATACCGATATTAACGTTGAAGACAAACAAAATTTACTTGAAATTGAAAGTCTGAAAGAACGCGGTGTGCAAGCCATCAGTTACCTGGTGAAAGAAGTTCAGATGCTGGAACTGAAACATGATATCCAAAAGAAGGTGAAAACCGACATGGATAGGCAACAACGCGAGTTTATGCTGAACCAGCAAATGAAAACCATTCAGGATGAACTGGGCGGAAATCCGCTGGAGCATGAGATTAATGAGCTAAAAGAAAAGGCAAAAGATAAAAAATGGAACAAAGAAGTAGCGAAGTTTTTTGAAAAAGAGGTTGAGAAACTTCATCGCCTTAACCCGGCCGCCGGCGAATATTCGGTGCAGTTTTCCTTTTGCCAGACGTTGGTCGATCTTCCCTGGAACGAATACAGTAAAGACAATTTCGATTTAAAAAATGCACGGAAAGTGTTGGATGAGGATCATTACGGATTGGAAAAGGTGAAGGAACGTATTCTGGAGCACCTGGCCGTTTTGAAACTTAAAAACGACATGAAAGCGCCCATCCTTTGTTTGTTTGGCCCTCCGGGAGTTGGTAAAACATCGCTGGGAAAATCGGTAGCCCGTGCGCTCGACCGCAAATTCGTACGCATGAGTCTGGGTGGTTTGCACGACGAATCGGAAATCCGCGGTCACCGCAAAACTTATATTGGCGCCATGCCGGGCAGAATTATTCAGAACATCAAAAAAGTAAAAACTTCGAACCCGGTTTTTATTCTGGATGAAATCGATAAAGTTTCCAAACATTTTCATGGAGACCCGGCTTCGGCATTGCTGGAAGTGCTTGATCCGGAACAGAATTCTGAGTTTCACGACAATTATGTGGAGCAGGATTACGATCTTTCCAAAGTGATGTTTATAGCAACGGCCAATACGCTAAGTACCATTGCACCGCCCTTGCGCGACCGTCTTGAGTTAATTGAGGTAAGCGGTTACCTGGTGGAAGAAAAAATTGAAATAGCCAAACGCCATCTTATTCCCAAACAGTTGGAAAACCACGGATTGAAAAAAAGCGAAGTGGTTTTTCCGAAAAACATAATCGAAAAAATCATAGACGGCTATACCCGCGAATCGGGCGTTCGGGAACTCGACAAGAAAATTGCAAAAGTCATTCGCCGAATTGCAAAAAAAATAGCGTTTGAAGAGCCGTTCAATAAAAAACTAACATTGGAAGATGTGCGCGAATACCTTGGGGTTACCCAGTATTCCAAAGAAAGATACCAGGGCAACGAGTTTGCCGGAGTGGTTACCGGTTTGGCATGGACAGCAGTCGGCGGCCAGATTTTGTTTGTGGAAACCAGTATAAGTAAGGGGAAAGGTTCTTTGACACTCACGGGTAATCTTGGCGATGTGATGAAGGAATCGGCGATGCTGGCTCACGAATACCTGAAATCGCACGCCGAACAGCTCGATTTGAACCCGGAAGTTTTTTCAAACTGGAATGTACATGTACATGTTCCTGAGGGAGCCATCCCCAAAGACGGACCATCTGCTGGTGTGACTATGGTTACTTCGCTGGCTTCGGCATTTACTCAACGCAAGGTGAAGAAGAACCTGGCTATGACAGGTGAAATTACCCTGCGTGGAAAAGTGCTGCCGGTAGGCGGCATCAAAGAAAAAATACTGGCCGCAAAACGTGCCGGAATCACCGAAATCATTCTTTCAGACCAAAACAAAAAGAACCTGGAAGAGATCAAGGATGAATACATGAAAGGACTTACATTCCATTTTGTAAATACAATTATGGATGTGCTGAACCTTGCCTTGTTGAAAACAAAAGTGGAAAACCCGGTGAAACTTGGTTAAAAACATTTGTTTATTTTCATTCATCCATAAATTAGAATTCCACGTAGGTTTTTTTCAAACATTTTCTTATTATTCTTGTTTATACCTTTGAATTTAAAGAGTGATAATAATGAAAAGTATTACAACATTTTTAGCAGGATTGATTATCGGAATAGGAGCAACCCTTTTGATAATTAGTTTAATTCTTCCCAAAAAAATGTTTGTGGTGGAAGAAAGCAAATTTAATTTTGAAGAAACTGTTGACGCCATTGTAGAATCAGCGGAAGTAAACGATTGGACCGTTTCACATATATACGATCTTCAGGCATCACTGAAGAAAAAGAAGTTTGATGTGGCCCCGGTTTATGTTATTTCACTCTGCAACCCTCCTTTTGCCAACAAAATTCTTAGTTCAGACGATGACCGAATTGTTTCTGCCATGATGCCTTGCCGGGTGGCTGTTTATGAAAAGGGAGGGAAAACGTATATTTCTATGCTGAATGCCGAACTTTTTGCCCGTTTCCTCAGTAAAAATGCTAAACAAACCATTGTTGAAACCAGTGAAGAAACAATCGAAATTTTAAAACCAGTAATTAATTAATAGTATGAGAAAACTTGTTTTTATTCTGGGAATATTTTTCCTGGTCTCCTGCGGGGGGCAAAAAAAGCAAAATGAAGGACATGATTCATCTGCACAGGTTGCATTAACCGAGGTTACATTGAATGTGGGCGGAATGCATTGCGATATGTGCGTGGCTTCTATTGAAAAAGGAGTTGGAGCAGTTGAAGGCGTTGAATTCGTTAACGCAGAGTTGAGTGATTCAACAACTGTGGTTAAATTCAACGAAACCGAAACCAATTTGGCCCAAATAACACAAGCCATTGAAAAAAGAGGATATCGCCTAAAAGAGTAGAAAATACCTTCTGATTCAGTTCGTTTACCTTGTTTTTTCATCCATTGGCGGATTGTGGCATTTTTTTTGTTTCCTCTCGTCCTATTTTTAGCAGTAAACAGAAAACAATTGCCATGAATAACAATGAAGACAAAAATCAGAAAGTTGTAGCCGGAAAGGTTGCAGTCTGGAACGTACAGGTAGCGGTTTTTGAGCCGGTTATGATTTTTAGCCGGTTGATTCCATCCAAATCAAAATACTGGAAGATAAAGGTAGTGTTGAATTAAAAAACAGGCAGTTCCAATTTTGGAACTGCCTTTTTTTTTGAAATTTATTCATCAACAATTTTCCACACAACTTCTTTTTACTTTTTTATGATTATCACTCTGCTAAAATTTATTTTTTATAAAAATAGCAATCAAACTTCGTTCCAGTAAAAAAAAGTTTCATAAAAGAATACTGACAAAGCAGTAAATAATCAGGCATTTACAAAATGCTCATCTTTTTCTAATTCAATTATTTGTATCAATCTGTCTGCTGAAAATATTTTTCAAACTAAAAAATTCAGTAAAATAACTATAAAATATAGTTATAAAACTAAAAATTATAGTTACATTTGTTTTGTTGTTTGAGAAGTCTCACTACTTTGTACTCAAAATCTAAAGTCTACAAATGAAAAAGCTGACACAAAAAGAAGAGGAAATTATGAACGTCTTTTGGGAAAAGGGCCCGATGTTCGTAAAAGAACTGAAAAAAGAGTTTTCCGATCAGAAATTGCACTACAACACGCTTTCCACAATTGTTCGCGGCCTTGAAGAAAAAGGCTTCATCGACCATGAGCAGTTTGGAAATACACACCGCTATTTTGCCGCTTTGTCAAAGGAGGAGTATAAAAAGAAAACGCTTGGGAACGTGGTGAAAAAGTACTTCGACAATTCGTACAAAAATGTGGTTTCGCTGCTGGTGAAAGAAGAAAATATTTCGCTGGAAGAATTGAAAAAGCTGATTACTGAGATTGAAAACACCAAAACCGACTCAAAATGAACCCGTTTTTCGAATACCTAATAAAATCCACCATCAGTTTGTCGCTGCTGTATTTGTTGTTTAAGGTTTTTATGCAAAACGACAAAACACTGTTGTTAAACCGGTTTTTGCTGCTTGGAATTCTTCTTTTCTCAGCAGTCATTCCGCTGTTAAATTTTCAGTTCTTTCAAACAGAAGTTCCTGCAAAACAAGTAGAATTTTTTCGGGAACTTGTTTCGGTACCAATATTTATTTCAGCAGAAACTCCGGTTGCAGAACCTTCTGTTTTACAACCAATAAAAAGTGAAATTAATTACTGGATGTTGTTTTATGGTGCAGCCATTTTCATTTTAATAATCAGGTTGCTTGTATCTGTTTTGAGGGTTCTGCAACTCATCAAAAAGGCGGAAAAGCAAAAGCTGAAAAATATAGTTTTGGCGGTGGTAAAAGAGATGATTCAGCCTTTCACTTTTCTGAATCACGTGGTAATTTCGGAAAAGGATTTAAATGACAACAAAAAGATAATAGTGGCTCACGAACAGGCACATATCAAACAGTTGCATGCAATTGATTTGGCCGTTTGTGAGGTTTTTACGCTGCTGCATTTTTTCAATCCGCTGATGTGGTTGCTGCGGCGCGATTTAAAACTGATCCACGAGTACCAGGCCGACCAGACCGTTCTGAACAAAGGCATCGATGCGCAGAAATACCAGTTGCTGGTTTTGCAAAAGGCTGTGGGTGAAAGACGTTTTGCCCTGGCCAACAATTTTTATCAAAAACCAATTTTAAAACGTATTAAAATGATGAAAAAGAATAAAAACCGATGGACACATATAAAGTTATTGCTGTTTGCCCCAACTCTGCTTTTACTTTTGCAGGCTTTCGCAAGACCTGAATTAATTTCAAAACCGGAGGAATTTGTTCCTGCAAAATTTCAGGAAAATAATTCTGAAAAATGGCTGGAAAAATGGACGATGCAGAGCATTGGGAAAGGAATATTTCAGCCTGTGATGAATGCTGCTGATTCGCCAAAAAAGCAAAATAATGTTTTGGTGATTCTTATGAATCGAAAAGACCAGTATTTAGTTGAAAACCAACGCACAGAAAAAGAGGATTTAAAACTGATAATAAAAAACTTTTTACAGGGTATTAATCCCGGCGGTGGAAAAGGTCCGGATTTCATTAAAAAAGAAATTCCTTTTCTGGGAAATGTAAATGTTTCTCAAGGATTAATCATGTACCAGCACGATTCCAACTCATCAAAAGAAATGATAAATTTTACTTTAAAAGTAATTGGAGAGACCTACCTTGAGACGCAACAGGAAAAAGCCAGGCATCATTTTGGAACAGATTATTTCAAGCTTGAAAAAGAAAAGCAGGAAGCTATCATTGAACTTATTCCGATTTGGTTCTCGTATGAGGAACCAAAAACCATGAAACCGCCTCCACCTCCTCCACCGATTTCTATTTCATTAAAAAGTAATGGACGAATTTATATTGGAAATTATGAATATCACTCATTTGAAGCTTTTGAAAAAAAAATAGTGGAAGTAGTATCATTCACAAAGGGAAAGTACAATAAGTTAGGGTATCAATACGATATTATCGCAAACATCACTGCAGAATCCGGAGTCACTGAGATGCAACTCAATCAGCTAAAAAATGTACTTCGGGAATCCAAAATTCTCCATGTGAATTATTCTTCACCAGATTAAAACTTCCACGTCACTCTCACACCCAACATTCGCGGCGAACCTGGAACAAAAGTGGGCATTCCGAACTGGCCGCCCCAGTGACCGGCGCTGGAAATGTACTTTTCTTCCAACAGATTGGTTCCGTAAAAACTCAGCACCAAATCAGGGTCGGCCATTTCGAGTCCGAAGTTAATATTGAAGATTCCGTAAGCAGATTGTTCAAGTCCGGGTGTGTTTGCTTCGGTGAACCAGAAATGCGATTGCCAGGCATACCAGGGTGTGGCAAAAACCCACATTTTTTGTACAATTCTCGCTTTGGCGGAGAATCCGGCTGAGAAACTGTGTTCGGGTGTACGGGCAAAACTGTTCGCGGCATACAAATAATCTTTCCCGTCCACGCCGGTTGAATCAAATGCCGACTGCATCCAGGCATAGTTTCCAAATACATCCAGCCCCGGAATTACAGCCACTTTCAAACCGGTTTCAACGCCGGATGAAGTGGCTTTCTCGTTGGCCGCCAGCAACGCGGTTCCGGGTTCGCCGTGCCACTGCAACGTTTGTACATTAAAGTGCCGCCGGTAAAACCCGTTCACATCCCAGAAAACCCGCTTTTTGATGATGGTTTTCCAGCCGCCTTCTCCGCTATACACAGTTTCAGCGCCGGCTATAAGCGGCTGTCCATCCCATGTAAACTGCAAAACCTGTGGTCGTCGTCCCCGTGCTGCATTCAGGTAAAAGTTGAAATTTTCATTCCAGCGGTAAGTTAATCCGGCCTGACCGGTAAACGAGAGGCTGTTTTTTTTCAACTCTTGCTGCTCGGCCGGGCGGTAAAGCAAGTTGGGCGCTACGCCCGAAAATTCACCCAACGAAGAAGATTCCCCACCCGCAAATTCCGATTCGTGATTCAACTGAAGACGGTCGTAAATGGCACTTGCGCCAAATGTAAAAAACAACCTCCTTCTCCATTGGTAGGTATAATGCAGAAATGCCTGCGCCGATTGCGTTTTCCGTTGGTCGAAAAATATCTCGCTGTGGTTTCCTGTGAATGTAAAATTGCTAAATGGATTAAGATTCAGTGGTTGGAGCTGCACCGGAAAGCGACTTTGTCCGGGCATTGTAAAATTTCCCGGAGAATACAATATCTGGTAAATCAGTTCATCGTTTGAAAATGTTGATTGGGATAAATAGCTGTTTTCCTTGAAATAATTCAAACCAAATGAACCGTTGGTAAAACTCCCGCGCATAAAATTATACCGGATTTCCTGGAAGAAAAGCTCAGTTTCAGAATCATTGTCCATTTCCAGTGCCGGATAAGAAGTTCCATCGGCATCCCAGCGGGCAGCAGAATTGGCTTTTCGGAAAGATGTTACGGAAGTCCAGTAGTTGTGCTCATCCCTGAAAAAACGGTAGGTTAAATTCGCATCCATCCACTCTGCTTCCGAACCTAGTTCATCACCTCTGTTTAGCGATGCCCGGTAATGAAACAACCCGGTTTCTCCACTTTCATTTGGAATCCATCGATTCATAAAAGCGGTGCCCGGTTCGTCGCTTTTTTGATAGTTTAATTGCAAATCGATTTTGTGGTTCCAGGCAGGTAAAAACCGCACCGAAAACCTTCCACCAAACAAATTTTTACCATTGAGCGTTCCTCCGGCTGTATTTTCAATAAAACCGTTGCGATCGCGAAAAATGCCGGCTGCCCTTACAAACAGCATCTCCTTCACCACGGGATAATTCACGGCAGCCGTAACTTCCTTGTTCCAGTAATTTCCAATACCCGCCGTCACATACCCGCCAAACTCATTTTCAGGTTTTTTACTTACAAAATGAACAGCCCCGTTCAATGCATTTCTTCCGTAGAGCACATTCTGCGGGCCTTTTAAAATCTCCAGCCGCTCCATGTCGAACCACTCAGTTGAAAATCCACCGGGCTGGCTTACCGGAACCTGATCGGAAAAAACCGCCACTGAAGGCGATAATCCGGGAAAACCGGAGTTACCGTTTGAACCGTGAATAGAAAATGAAGTACTTCCTGCTCCCAAATTTTCAAATTGCAGGCCAGGCTCAAAAACAGCCAGCTCCTCCATATCAGAACTACCCAAAGAATTTGCAAATGATTTATTTACAACCGAAACGGCAGCAGGAATATCCGAAATTTGCTGTTCGCGGTTTTGTGCAGTTGCGATTTCCGTTTCAAGTGAAATGGGTCCTCGTTCGAGGGTAAAATAGTGATCATTAAAGCCCGGCTGTAGCACATAATCGATGGTGCGGGTTTGATATCCCAGGCATGAAACCCTGATTCGCAACCTTCCGGTGGGCAAACCGGAAAGCATGAACTGGCCGAATTCGTTGGAGTGTACCAGTTTTGTCAAACCTTCAATTTCGATGCTGGCTCCGGCAATGGGAACACGGGCGACATCGCGCACCAATCCACGCATAATTACCTGTGGCAGGTTTTGGCTCACCTGCTCCACGTTACGGTATTTCCGTTTCACACGGCCCCGCTTCTTAGTTTGGGAAAATGCTGTTAAAGCAATGATAAATAAAAGGGCAAATATGAGTGTACGTTTCATTTTTAGCTTATTCAGACTATTAAAATGAAACGTACAATTTAAAATTTTCGTGTTGACAAAAAATCGAAATTATTCATTTTTCAAAAAAGCATCCACTCCGCGGGCGGCTACTTTCCCCGCTTCAATGGCATGAACAACCAGGCTGGCGCCTTTTTCGGCATCACCGGCAGCAAATATTTTTTCCACGGTGGTTTGCTTCATTTCGTTTACTTTTACATTGCCTCGAGGATCGTATTCCACACCCAAAGCATCGAGCAATCCATTATGCACAGGCTGGGTGAATCCCATCGAAAGCAGCACCAAATCGGTGTCGAGCAGTTGGGTTGTTCCTTCCACTTCATTCATAATCCAGCGTCCGTTTTCATCTTTCGCCCACTCCACCTGCACCACTTCGGTTTGTTTCAGTTTACCATTTTCGCCAATAAACCGTTTGGTTGACAAGCTCCAGCGGCGTTCGCAACCTTCCTCATGCGAACTGGAAGAACGCAATGTACTGGGCCAGTAGGGCCACGGATTGTTGTTTTCGCGTTTTTCGGGCGGTTTGGGCAGAATTTCAATTTGAGTAACCGATTTGGCTTGTTGGCGGTTCGATGTTCCCACACAGTCGGATCCGGTATCGCCGCCACCAATAACCAAAACGTGTTTATCTTTTGCCGAAATGCGTTTTTTTGCTGAAATGGTTTTTCCTGCCACCACTTTATTTTGCTGGGTCAGGAAATCCATGGCAAAATGAACTCCATCCAAATCGCGGCCTTCAACCGGCAGATCGCGGGGTTGTTCGGCGCCAACTGCAAGTAAAATCGCATCGAACTTTTTGAGTAACTCCTCTTTGGTGATATCAACACCCACGTTCACATTGGTTTTGAAATCCATTCCTTCATCCACAAAAATTTCCAGGCGGCGGTCAATGACCCGTTTATTCAGTTTAAAATCGGGTATTCCGTATCGAAGCAAACCACCAATGGCATCGTTTTTTTCGAAAACCGTAACATGGTGTCCGGCACGGTTCAGCAAATCGGCAGCCGACAATCCGGCAGGACCAGAGCCTATAACTGCAACCTTTTTTCCTGTTCTGTATTTTGGCGGATTGGCTTTAATAATTCCCGCCTCAAAAGCCTGCTCCACGGTTGAACATTCGTTTTCGCGGATGGTAACCGGCTCTTCATGAATCGCCAGCACGCACGATTTTTCGCAGGGCGCCGGGCAAACCCGTCCGGTAATTTCGGGAAAGCTGTTGGTTGAATGTAGAATATAATAGGCCTCTTTCAGATTTTCACGGAAAAGAGCTTCCTGCCATTCGGGAATTTTGCTCCCAACGGGGCATCCCCAGTTGCAAAACGGAACGCCGCAATCCATGCACCTTGAGGCCTGCAGTTTTCTGTCATTTTTATTCAGTGTCTGTTCCACTTCACCGTAATCATAAACCCGCTCTTTGGCAGGCCGGTAACCGGCTTCCACCCGCGGAACATTCATAAAACCTTTTGGATCTCCCATATCTTGTTGATGTTATTTTTCAATTTAAATCTCTGTTAATTCAAAGTAATTTTCATTCTCTTAAATCCCCTCTTAGGAGGGTTTAGGGGAGGTTTTTTACTCATGTCTCGCCGGATCGTCCTCGGTGAGCTGCAACTTTTTCTTTAACTCCAGTAATTTCTGCTCTTCCAACACTTTTTTGTATTCGAACGGAATCACTTTTACAAACTTTGGCAGATACTCTTCCCAGTTAGTTAGTATTTTTGCAGCCAGTGTGCTTTGCGTGTAAAGTAAATGGTTGTTAATGAGCGTTTGCAACTCGTTGATATCCGATTTATCTTCAACCGGAAGAAGTTCGACAAGTCCTTTGTTGCAGAAATAATCGAAATTGCCTGTTTCATCCAGCACATAGGCAATTCCTCCACTCATACCGGCAGCAAAGTTTTTCCCGGTTTTTCCAAGCACAACCACGCGGCCTCCTGTCATGTATTCACAACAGTGATCGCCGGCGCCTTCCACCACAGCATTTGCTCCGGAATTTCTCACACAGAATCTTTCGCCGGCTATCCCCCGAATGTAGGCTTCACCTCGCGTTGCACCGTAAAATGAGGTATTTCCGATGATGATGTTTTCCTCTGGTTTGAACGTAGTTCCAACCGCCGGTACAACGATGATTTTGCCGCCGGAAAGTCCTTTGCCAATGTAATCATTTGAATCGCCCTCGAGCCTGAAAGTAATCCCTTTTACCAGAAATGCCCCAAAACTTTGACCGGCAGTTCCGTGGAAAGTGCAGTTAATGGTATCATCGGGTAATCCTTCTTCGCCATAAAGCTTTGATATTTCGCCTGAAAGCATGGCTCCGGTGGTGCGGTCAACATTTACAATTGGATGTGAAATCCATACCTTTTCGGCACCGCGAATCGCTTTCCGCGCTTCCTTTATCAGGTCGAAATCAATATGCCCTTTGGTAGGCCTGGTATTGGGGTGCGTATTGTGAATTGGCACATTTTGGGCTTGTTGAGGCATATAAAGCAACCGGGAAAAGTCTATATTTTTCATTTTCCAGCCTGCTCCGTTTTCCTTCGGATTAACCACTTCTTTATCCACTTCGAGCAAATCGGTGTGACCAACAATGTCGTCAAATTTCGTGAATCCCATTTCAGCCAGGTACTCCCGGATTTCGCGGGCCACAAACCTGAAATAGTTGATGGTGTATTCTGCTTTCCCGATAAACCTTTTTCGTAATTCTGCATCCTGAGTGGCAATTCCTGCAGGGCAGGTATTCATGTGGCATTTGCGCATCATAACGCAACCCAGTACAATGAGTGCGGCAGTTGAAAAGCCGAATTCTTCGCCACCCAAACAGGCCATTGTTACCACATCGCGTCCGGTTTTAAGCTGGCCATCAACCTGGAGTTTTACCCTGCCCCTAAGGTTGTTCAGCACAAGGGTTTGCTGTGTTTCGGCAATTCCCAGTTCAACCGGCAAACCGGCATGTTTAATGGAACTTGCCGGGCTGGCGCCGGTTCCTCCTTCGGTTCCGGCAATAACAATAATATCTGAAAATGCTTTGGCAACTCCTGCGGCAATGGTGCCCACACCATCTTCCGAAACCAGCTTAACCGAAACTCTGGCTTTGGGATTAACAATTTTCAAATCGTAAATGAGCTGCGCCAAATCTTCGATGGAATAAATATCGTGATGTGGCGGAGGTGAAATCAGCGTGATTCCCGGTGTGGAATTCCGCGTTTTGGCAATAATTTTATTCACTTTGTAACCCGGCAACTGGCCTCCTTCGCCCGGCTTGGCGCCCTGTGCAATTTTAATCTGTAACTCTTCGGCGTTCACCAGGTAATTGTTGGTTACGCCAAACCGGCCCGACGCCACCTGTTTGATTTTGCTGTTCCGCAAAGTTCCGAAACGTGAAGGATCCTCTCCACCTTCGCCGGTGTTGCTTCGCCCTCCAATGGTATTCATGGTAATGGCCAGGGCTTCGTGGGTTTCAATATTGATTGAACCGTATGACATGGCGCCGGTAACAAACCTTTTCATGATTTCTTCTTCCGGCTCCACCTGATCCAGCGGAATTGGATTTCTTTTCAGGTTAAAACACCCCCGAATAAAAGCCGGACGTTTGTTTTGCTTATCAACCAGGGCACTGAATTCTTTGAATTTCGCGTAATCGTTGGTGCGGGTTGCCCATTGTAAAAGGCCAATGGATTCCGGATTCCATGCATGATGTATCCCGTTTTTGCGCCAGGCATACATGCCATCGTTTTCAAACCTGAACGGTTCGGGTGTCACCTCTTTTTCAAATGCTTTTTCGTGGAACAACAAAGCTTCCTTACAAATTTCTTCGAGGCCAATGCCCCCAATTTTTGAAGCAGTTCCTGTAAAATAGTTATCTGTAATTTCTTTGCTGATTCCCACCGATTCGAAAATTTGGGCACCGTGATAACTGCGCAGTGTGGAAATACCCATTTTTGAAAACACTTTCATTAATCCTTTGTCGATGGCTTTAATATAATTTTTTCGGGCTTCCTTATATTCCAGGTCAATTTTCCCTTCTTTCACCAGTTGATCGATAGCGGCAAATGCCAGGTAAGGATTGATAATGCTTGCGCCGTAGCCCAGCAACAATGCAAAATGATGCACTTCGCGGGCTTCACCGGTTTCCACAATAATTCCCACCTGCATTCTTTTTTGCTTTTTAATCAGATGATGATGCACTGCAGCAACTGCAAGCAGCGAGGGAATTGCAGCCTCTTTTTCGCTGATATTCCGGTCGCTGAGAATAATATAATTCTTTTTATTGTCCACTGCACTTTCGGCATCGGCTAATATTTTTTCAAGCGCAGCCTCAAAACCTTTCACCCCTTTTTCAACCTGAAAAACCATTGGGATTACTTTGTGGGAAAACATTTCATCTTTCAAATCTTTAATTTTCCCGAGGTCGGTATTGGTTAAAATAGGGCTTTGAAACTTTATAAGTTTGCAGTGATTGGGCGTTTCCACCAAAATGTTGGAGTGCAGTGAACCAATATAGTTTGCCAGCGACATGACCAGGCCTTCGCGAATGGGGTCAATAGCCGGGTTGGTTACCTGTGCAAACATTTGTTTAAAATATTCAAAAAGCCGCCGCGGCTTTTCAGAAAAAACAGCCAGCGGGACATCATTCCCCATTGAACTGGTTGGCTCTGCTCCGGTAACACTCATGGGCTGAATCAACTCAAACATGTCTTCTTTGGAGTAGCCAAATTCTTTGGCATAGGTTTCAAAATTATCGATAGTGGAAGACACACGGTGTTTCACCTTGATGTCGTCCATCATCATCCGGTTTTCCTTCAGCCACATTAGGTACGGATTACGGCGGCTTAGCTGGTCTTTTACTTCCTCGTCGGGGATTATAATGCCAAGCTGGGTATCCACCAGCAAAATTTTACCCGGGCGTAACCGGCCTTTTGCTTTAATTTCTTCAGGTTTAAACGTTTGCACGCCTACTTCTGATCCCATTACAATCAAATCATTTTTGGTAATGACATAGCGTGAAGGTCGCAAACCGTTTCGGTCGAGTGTGCCGCCAATGTACCTTCCGTCTGAAAATACCATGGAAGCCGGTCCATCCCAGGGTTCCATAATGGTGGAGTGGTATTCGTAAAATGCTTTTAAACTTTCGGGGATGGGGTTTTTTTCGTTGAACGACTCGGGAATCATCATACAAAGCGAGTGCGGCAAAGTACGGCCTGTCATGTGCAGAAATTCCAGTACATTATCGAACGAAGCCGAATCGGATTTCCCCGGTTCGATAACCGGCAGCAATTTTTTCAGGTCTTCCCCAAAAACTTCCGACTTCATTAGCGCTTCCCGCGCCTGCATCCACAGCCGGTTTCCTTTAATGGTGTTGATTTCGCCGTTGTGTGCCACAATTCGAAACGGCTGGGCCAAATCCCAGGTGGGAAAAGTATTGGTACTGAAGCGCGAATGTACCAGCGCAATGGCACTTTTAAATTTTTCACTTTTAAAATCGAGGTAATAATCGCGCAATTGTTCGGGCGTAAACATACCTTTGTAAACGATTATTTTGGCAGATAGACTGGGTTGGTAAAACCGTTCTTTATATTTCAGTTTCGACTCCCTGATCTCTTTCTCGGCAAGTTTCCTCACAATATATAATTTGCGCTCAAGAGCATCTTTTTCGAGGTTTGCCTTTACAAAAACCTGTTTAATGGCTGGTTCGGTGATTTTGGCAATTTCGCCAGGCGCCGAATGGTCAACGGGGACATCGCGGTAACCAACCAAAGTAAGTCCTTCGGTCAGAATGTGTTTTGAAAGGACTTCAATACACAAATCCGCTTCGCTTTCATCTTTGGGAAGGAAAACCAAACCAGTACCATATTTCCCAGGTTCACCAACGGGCAATTTCAGCTCTTCCGTAATAAATTCATGCGGAATCTGCATTAAAATTCCCGCCCCATCGCCCGTGGAGTTGTCGGCGCTGATAGCTCCACGGTGGTCCATATTCAGCAATACCTCCAAACCCCGTCTGACAATATCGTGTGATGGCTTACCTTTAATATGGGCAACAAACCCAATCCCACAATTATCATGTTCATTCTCGGGATTATAAAAACCCTGCGCATCAGGTAATCTCATCTGTAGCATGTTCAAATCCTTTTTAAATTTTCAAAAAAAATATCAAAAGCAATAATTTCATTCATTAAAGTGTAAAAATGAAAGTAAATTTCAGTTTTTTCTAACGAAATGAAATCAAAAATAAGCAAGGAGAAGAAAAAATACAATTGCACATTTAAAAAAATGTGTTTCATAACATAGAATTAACCTAACCTAAAACGGGATTTGTAAGTGCTTTCAGGGCATAATTTCAGAATATTTCATTTGAAAAATTAATATACCTTAATCAATCAACTTTTTAAGCGCAATACTAATTTTCTCAAACTGAAAATTTTGAATAACCTTTGTTTTTTTTGTATTGATTTTATCGGTGCACAAATTTCCGATGCTGCCTTCGTGAACATGTTGCACCTTTTTTTCGGGCTTAAATTCCCCGGCTTCAATTTTTTCGGCCACCTGGCGGTAAGCTTCACGAAACGGAATACCTTCGAGAACCAACTTATTTACTTCTTCCACACTAAACAGATAGTCGTATTTCGGATCGTCGAGGATGTTTTCATTCACCTGTAATTTTTCCAAAGCCAGATTTGCAATGGAAAGGCAGTCGTGGAGTTCGGCAAAAAGCGGAATAAAAATTTCCTTCACCGTTTGCAAATCGCGGAAATACCCACTTGGCAAATTGTTGATGATTAGTGCAATTTGTTGCGGCACTCCCTGAATTTTATTGCATTTGCCGCGAATCAGCTCGAAAACATCGGGGTTTTTTTTGTGTGGCATAATGCTCGAACCGGTTGTAAACTCAGGTTGGAGCGTC
The DNA here is from genome assembly GCA_019429205.1 of Mariniphaga sp. Classification (GTDB taxonomy): domain Bacteria; phylum Bacteroidota; class Bacteroidia; order Bacteroidales; family Prolixibacteraceae; genus Mariniphaga. Next base: position 15,413 of record JAHYIT010000063.1, read on the forward strand.
ACAAAATTAAAATTCTGGCTGGTGAACAGGCAAACATCGAAGGCCAGTTTTGAAAGCGTGGAAGCAATATTGGCCAGTGCAAATGAAACGATTTTTTCCACCTTCCCCCGGCCCATCTGGGCATAAACCACGTTGTAGTTCATGTTGCTAAAACCTAAAAGTTCGGTGGTCATCTGGCGGTTCAGCGGAAAAGAAGAGCCGTACCCGGCAGCCGAACCCAGCGGATTTTGATTGGCAATTTTATAAGCCGAAAGAAGCAGTTCCAGATCGTCGGTGAGGCTTTCGGCATAAGCGCCAAACCACAACCCAAACGACGATGGCATGGCCACCTGCAAGTGTGTGTAACCAGGCATCAGCGCATCTTTGTGTTGTTCGCTTTTTTTCAGCAACGTGTCAATTAATTCGGAAGTTGTATTTACAATTTCACGGATTCCCTCGCGTATAAACAACTTCAAATCAAGCAACACCTGGTCGTTGCGTGAACGTCCGCTGTGAATTTTTTTGCCCAGATCGCCCAGCTCTTTGGTTAAAAGAAATTCAACCTGAGAATGTACATCTTCAACACCTTCTTCGATTTCAAAATTTCCTTCGGCAGCTTGCTGGTAAAGTTTCTTAAGCGCGCCGAGCAAAACCGGCAGTTCATCTTCTTTAATCAAACCAACTGATTCAAGCATAGTTACATGAGCCATTGAGCCCAAAATATCGTATGGCGCCAGATAAATATCCAGTTCGCGGTCTTTTCCAACGGTAAATTTTTCGATGGCTTTATTTACAGCAGTACCTTTTTCCCAGAGTTTCATTTCGGATAAATTGAAATTTGAGCAAAGATATGGATTTTGACTTGAAACAATTTGTTGCACTCTGTTTTATAATTTCTGAAAAAAATGCCACTTTTGCCTTGCAATAACAGATTAAGCAGGTTTATACATTCAAATTCATGCTCGAAAACAAAACGATTCGAATAATATTTCTAACATTGATGGGGGTCGCCTTTGCAATTTACTTTTCAGGTCTATCCATTGATGTTACCCGCGATGCCGGGAAATATGCCACCGTTGCCAAAGAGATTTTTCAAAACAGAAATTACATCAATCTTACAGTGCACGGAGAACCTTATGACCAAAAACCCCCGCTGTTATTCTGGCTGGGTGCGCTGGGATTTACCATTGGCGGAATTTCCAATTTCTGGTTTAAGTTTCCGGTTTTGTTGCTGGTTTTTTTTGGCTTTTATTCCGCTTACGGCCTGGGAAGGAGTCTTTACAACCGGCGCGTTGGACTGCTAACCGCATTCCTGATGGCCTTTTCGCTCATCTATACATTGTACAGTATGGACATTCACACAGACACGCCATTGCAGGTTTTTATCACTTTTGCCCTGTGGCAACTTTCGGAATTTATTCAAACCAAACGGAACAAACACTGGATTTTAGGTTTTACCGGAATTGGATTGGCCATGCTTAGCAAAGGCCCCATTGGAGCTGCAATCCCGGCATTTGCCATTGTGGGCCATATTTTACTGCGGAAAGATTTCCGGTTTCTCCTGGATTACCGGTGGTACCTTGGAATTCTGCTGGCATTTGTAATTGTAAGTCCGGGGCTGATTGGCCTGGTGAACCAGTTTGGCTGGGACGGCATTGTGTTCTTTTTCTGGGAAAATAATGTGGGAAGGCTCACCGGAACTTATGTTCAACCCAACAGCGATCCCATTTTTTATGTACACAATTTACTTTATCTTTTCCTGCCCTGGAGTCTTTTGTTTTACGCAGCAGCTTTTTTGGAATTTAAATCATTGGTTACCAATAAATTCAAAACTTCCGAGTATTTTACATTTACCGGAATATGGGTGTTTTTTATTATTCTGAATGCTTCAAAAAGCCAGTTGCCCAACTACATTTTTGGAATTATTCCGCTCATAGCAGTGCTCACAGCCAAATGGATTGACATTGCGGTTATCAGGAAATCCCTATTGCTGCGAACTTTCTGGTGGATACAAACCGCTGTTACCGTATTGCATTGGGTCGCCATTTTAGGGATTGCCATTTACCTTTTCCCCATACCGGAATGGCAGGCAACGGTTATGGCATTGCTCGGACTGGCGGCTACAATCTATATTTTCACCAAAAGTAAAACATCGGTTGCGCGACTGGTTTTGCCCCCGGCCATTGCTTTTGCATGCCTGGCCTGGCTGCTGAACACCGATGTTTTTCCCTACATTTTTAGTTACCAGGCACCACCTAAAGCCGCCCGTTTTTATACCGAAAATGCCAAACCAGGAGAAAAACTGTACAATTTTCATTACGCGCAATACGAACTTTTCTTTTACAGCGAGCCGATGGCTGAACAACTTTCTTCGGAAGAGGAAATGAAAGCTGTTGCAGGCAAAAACGGCAATTGGATTTTTACGGATGCCGAAGGTTTTGAAATAATTTCGGATTTAAATCTGAAACCCGACACGGTTTTGGAATACCGGCATTTGTGCCTGAACCGAGGCGGGAGGTTCATCAACCCCAATACACGCGATGAAGTGTTGCGACCCATGTACCTGATAAAATACTGAACATGCAATACCGGCTGAAAAAATATATCTGGTTTATCATTCCGCTGCTGTTTTTGCTCTATTCGGCGCCCAGCGCACTGGACTATGTTTTTCATTTCCCTGATGAAAAATATTACACCGATGCCGTTTTGCAAATGATGGACAAGGAAGATTATTTTACGCCTTACAAAGCCGACGGCCAGCACCGGTTTTTAAAACCCATTGTAACCTACTGGACTTTAATTGGAAGTTATAAAGTTCTCGGCGTGAGTAAATTTTCATCGCGGGTTTTGTTTTGGTTTGCAGGAGCTTTGCTGGTGGCAGTGGTTTATTTTATGGCCAAATCGCTTTTAAAAGATAAAAAAGCCGCTTTTCTGGCTGCTTTTATTACAGCAGCCAATCCGTTGGTTTTAATGAGTTCCAGCCGTTCCATCCCGGACATTCTGCTGGTTTTATTCCTGACAATCAGTGCCTGGGGATTTTTAGAAATTATGCTGACAGAAAAACCCGCAAATAAATTCTACTGGATGGCATACCTCGGCGCTGCATTTGCTTTCGAAACAAAAGGATTGCCGGCTGCTGCATTTGCCGGAATTAGTTTTTTGTACCTGCTTTTTAACCCCTGGCAACAGAAAAAACTGCGTGCAATTTTTCATCCCGGTGCCATTTTGCCGGCTGTTTTTGTCGCCTTAAGCTGGTTTGTAATCATGTACATAAAACATGGTCAGGAATTCATCGGTTCCTTTTTTGCCGACCAGGTGGGCTACCGGGTTTCTTCGAAATTTGTTCAGGTGTTTACCAACGGTTTTCTGGGATTTATCAATCTGATTGTATTTACAATACCCTGGATTTTTATTGTTTTTTCGAGGCCAAAAAGGCTGAAAAATTTCGTTTCGAATTCAGACCAAAAAACCAAAGCCATGTTGGGTCTGATTGCCGTTTGGGTGGTGATGGTTATTTTAATGTCGGCGGCTGTTTTTAAATTTTACGACCGTTATTTACTGCCGGTAATTCCATTGGTTTCACTGTTTTTTGCAGTTATAATCACAAAAACCGAAACACGCGGCACCAAAACAGCATTAAGAATTTTTCAGGGATTTGTTTTTTTAACGTTGTTTGTCAATATTTTATACATCGTTTTTATTCTTCCCGATAAAATTCTGATTCTTGGGACAGTAGCCGCGATTGCCCTTGCCCGGTGGTTTATTTTGAGGAAACCTAAATTTTTTACCCGGGAGATTATTCTGGCTAACTTCATTTTATTGTTTTATTTCAGTGTACATATTTTGCTGTATCCGCTGCTGATGCCAAATCCGGGCCAACAACTGGTAGAAAACATACAAACCAGCCAGGAGTCAGGAAATGAACAAATTTATGTTTATGGAAATATACGGGCAGCATCGAATATCCGGATTCACAGTCGCCACCAAATGGGTGTTGTGACTATGGACACGGTTTACACGCTTCCGTCAAATCCAAATCACCTGCTGGTTTTCAGTCCGAAGGAAGAACCATTCCTTGATTTGAGTAAGTACGAAATCAGGCCGGGCTCTGAAGAATGGAGTCGCGTGCCGGTGGAAAAATTTCCGGGATTTTTGAAACCAACTATCCAAAATCTCAAAAAAAGCGGCACAGAATATTTCATTGCCAAACCTAAATAATCAGTCATGAACAACCTGACAAAAAAGCATTATTACCTCATTGTTGCCTGGTTTTTCATCAATCTGCTTCAATCCATTTTTACAGGATTACATTCCGATGAATCGTATTACTGGATGTTCTCGGAAAACCTGGACTGGGGTTTTTTCGACCATCCGCCAATGGCAGCGCTTTTTATTCACCTTGGGCATTTGCTTTTGCCCGGTGAACCGGGTGTGAGGCTTTTCATTATTCTGCTTTCAACTGCAACTTTTGCGCTTATTTTAAATGAACTAAACGAAAAAGAAGACCTGTTATTCCTGTCTGTTTTTGTGCTTTCTTTCCCGCTTGTTCACACTCACATTGCAGGATTTCTGGCTATTCCCGATGTGCCGTTGTTGTTTTTCACCCTTTGGTTTCTTATTCTTTACCGGAAATTTTTGAAAAAACCGTCGTGGCTGCTTTCAGTTTTGCTGGCATTTGTTATTGCAGCCATGATTTACAGCAAATATCACGCTTTTTTGGTAATCGGTTTTACAGTGCTTTCCAACCTGAAACTGCTTCGAAACAAATATTTCTGGCTTACTGTTGCTATCTCTGTTTTGTTTCTAATTCCGCATGTTTGGTGGCAAATTGAAAATGAATTCCCCACATTCAAATATCATTTGGTGGAACGGGCAAAACCGTTTCGTTTAAAACATATAACCGACAATTTATTGAACCAACTGGTAATGGCTGGCCCGCTTACGGGCGTTTTGGTTTTTTGGAAGCTGACTAAATTTAAAATTAAAACTGAATTCGACCGGGCGCTTGTATTTAACATCGTTGGATTTTATGCCGTACTTTTCATGCTGAGTTTTAAAAATCGGATTGAAGCGCATTGGGCTGCTGCCATTATGCCGATGCTCATGCTGGCTACATTTCCGCTCATAAAAAACGATGAGAAATTAAAAAAGTGGTTTAAAAGGCTGGCTATTCCCGTAATTGCACTGTTGTTTTTTTTCAGGCTTTACCTTACACTGGATGTGGTTCCCAATGTAGGTTACACCAAAATTACGTTTTATAATCGCCAGGCTCATGCGCTGGAAATAAAGGAGTTGGCACAGGGGGAAAAGGTTGGTTTTTTCGACAACTACGCAGCCATAAGCAACTACATTTTTTATACCGGCGATTCAGCAATTCATCTTTCAACACCAAATTACCGTTTTAACCAATATGATTTATGGAATGAGGAAAAATATGCCGAAGGCGATCCGGTTTTTGCAGTGCAGTCGAAACACCTGAACCCACCAAATTTGCAAAGAATGTCAACTGGTGAAATGAAGGGTTTTGTTCTGATTGAAGAATTTCAGTCGCTAAAAGGCCTCGAAATTAAGGTGTTAGATACGGTAAAAAAAGATGGCATTTTTCATTTTGAAGTCAGCCTGCGCAACAATAATTCCCATTCCATTTATACCTGCCATATTTCAAAACCCGTTTTGGCGGTAATGCAAAACCGGATTGAAATAGCGGCAATTTCGCTTGCTTCTTTTATTTCCAAACAAAAAGTTGAACCGGGAGAAGAAGTTACCATCCATCTTTCGGTACCACAGGAAAAAATAAATGTTGAATTTCCGGTATCCGTTTATACCCGGACAAAAGAAAATATAAGAGGAGAAATAACTTCATTAAAATTAAATTGAAGTTCGCCTTTAGTCCTGGTCAATTTCAGGAACAAATCCCTTTCAATTCAAAATTTCTGGACCCTTAAAAACCCACGCTAAATTATCTTTTTATTATTTCAGGCGATTTATAAAAATCATATTTCTTGATTTTATTTAATATTCTATCTTTTTGATAAAATTCATACCTCTATTTTAATAATTTGTTAATTTTATATTTTATCTAAAACAAAATAGGGGTCAATTAAAGATATCATATCATTTTTGAACCATCAATATAAAAACAGTAGGTGTATTTGTAAATTAATTAAAATATTTACCAGGAATGGGAAATTTACAGGGGTCTAATTCAGAATTATTAATTTTTAAGTAATATGTTAAAATTGAAATTAAAAAGTTAAACATTTAAAATTAGAACTATGAAAAAGATTTATTTGATTGCAGCGGGTTTACTATTCATGATGACCTTTTCTCCTGGCTTAACTGCGCAGGAATGGAGCACAGGACTTGATATTTACAGCAGTTATGTGTGGAGGGGAACAGCGTTTAGCGGTCCATCCATTCAACCCAGTGTCGAATTTTCGGCTGGAGGTTTTTCGATTGGGGCGTGGGGCTCTCAAGGTTTTGACGGATTCCAGGAAATGGATCTTTATGCGTCTTATGCATTTGATTTCGGGTTGAGCATTGGTATTACCGACTATTATTATCCTGGCACCCAGTATTTTGACTACTCGAAAGAAACCGGGGCTCACGGATTTGAAATTAATCTTGGTCTTGAAATATCCAATTTGTCCTTGTCTGCCAATTATATTCTAAATGAAGCCGGTGGGGCGGAAACAAAGGGAAAAGATATGTATTACGAAGTAGGCTATATAATTGGGGAGGTAGGTCTTTTTGTTGGGGCAGGCGATGGATGGCATACTACTGACGGGAAATTTGGTTTGTGTAACCTTGGCCTCGGCACAAGCAAAGAAATAAAAGTTACAGATAGTTTCTCCCTACCTGTAAGCGGTTCTGTTATCCTCAACCCCGAAAAGGAGCAATTCTACATTGTAGTAGGAATTTCATTATAACAATATAAAACAGACAATTATGAAAAAGATTGAAGCTATTATTCGCAAAACCAAATTCGAAGAGGTTTGGGAAGCCTTGCACGAAGCCGGTATTGAGTTTTTCTCGTACTGGGATGTAAGAGGAGTTGGCCAGGCACGCGAAGGCCGGGTTTACCGCGGCATTGTGTACGATACAAGTACTATCGAACGTACAAAACTTTCAATTATCGTTCGGGATAAAAACGTAGAAAAAACAGTGAATGCTATTCTCGGTTCTGCGCGAACCGGAGAAATAGGAGATGGAAAAATATTCATTATTCCAATCGAAGAATCGTACCGAATACGTAACGGCGAAAAGGGTGATGAGTCGCTTTACATTAAAGGAAAAGAAGATTAATGACGGTTAAAATTTTAGTAATCATGGAAGAACTTTCTATTTCAATTAATAATATATGGTTATTGGTGGCAACATTTCTTGTCATGTTTATGCAGCCCGGGTTTGCAATGGTTGAAGCGGGATTCACCCGTTCCAAGAACACGGCAAACATCCTCACAAAGAATCTGGTGGACTTTTCGGTCGGTTCAATTTTGTTCTGGTTTATTGGTTATACCATTATGTACGGAGACTCAATTGGTGGTTTTATTGGAATGCCAGGTTTATTTATTAACGACAACGGCATTGGCGATTATGCCAACAAAACCGATTTAATGTTCCAAACTGTATTTGCAGCAACGGCAGCAACCATTGTTTCGGGAGCAGTTGCCGAACGTACCAAGTTTAACGCGTACATCATTTTCACAGTTGTAATTACCGTCTTTATATATCCCATTTCAGGTCACTGGAAATGGGGTGGCGGCTGGCTGGATCAGCTTGGTTTTCTGGATTTTGCAGGTTCTACATTGGTGCACTCGGTTGGTGCATGGGTTGGCCTTGCAGGAGCAATTGTTTTGGGACCACGTATTGGAAAATATGTAAAAGGCAAAGCCAAAGCTATCCCCGGACATAATCTCACCTTTGGAGCGCTTGGTGTGTTTATTCTTTGGTTTGGATGGTTTGGGTTCAACGCGGGCTCACAATTAGGAGCAGCCGGTAACGACAATACCCTGGCTCTTGGTCATATTGTTTTAACAACCAACCTGGCAGCAGCCGGTGGTGCAATGGCAGCTCTTTTTACTTCGTGGGCAAAATACAAACGCCCGGCACTTTCGCTGGCACTGAATGGTGCCCTTGCAGGCCTGGTGGCCATTACCGCAGGAGCTGATATTGTAAACCCGGGTGGAGCACTGATTATAGGTTTATTGGCTGGCATTATCCTGGTATTTAGTGTTGAACTATTCGACCAGGTATTCAAAGTTGATGATCCGGTGGGAGCAATTTCGGTGCATGGAGTTAACGGGGCTTTCGGAACTATTGCTGTTGGGTTGTTTGCCACAGAAGGCGGCCTGTTTTATGGTGGCGGTGCAAGTTTACTTATTGCCCAGCTAATTGGAGTTGTCGCTGTTTTTGTATGGGCATTCGGATTGGGGTTAATCCTGTTTAAAACTATAAAAGCAACAATCGGATTGCGTGTCTCCAAACGCATTGAAGAAGAAGGTCTCGATGTTTATGAACATGGAGAAAGTGCCTACAACTAATACACCTTCTTCAGCTTTTTAGTCTGTAGCTGTCTGTATGGAGCCGTTTGTAGGGGCGGCTCCATTTTCCA
>JAHYIT010000064.1 GCA_019429205.1 Mariniphaga sp.
CGAAGCAAAGTTAAAGCTGTGCAATGGCTGAGATGGGTGTGCAACCGGTATCCAAATTTATTTTATCACTGGGTTTTAGGTTATCAATTAACCTGAAAATTGACTGCATAATAAGAGCCGTATGAATTGAGAGGTTCACGTACGGTTCTGAGAGAGGTTTAGGGGTGAAACTCCCCTTTACCTACTCGACTAAGGAAAAACGAATGGCAAAATAATTCTCGCAACCAGAAATCGGGCACCTTACATTCAAACCACTTGCGTATTTAACCAAAGTTATTTAGCTTTAAACCCTGAATTTTAAACCGTAAGCCAATGAACAACGCACCCGGCAGAACACTTCAGCAAAAATTTTCCACCACCCCCGAAAAACCGGCAGGGAAGTTTAGGTTTTTACCCGGGGGAAAGTTTAAAAATAAATACCACTTTAACCTGAATTTATCCTGCAACTGTTGTTTGGTGGATTCGGAAAAGTGGGACAGATAAATAAGTTGGGGGCAAGGCTACCAGAGCACCAACGAATAGCAGCTGATAAACTGATTAAATCAGAATGAAATATACTCCGAAAAAAAGTGATAAAATATTTGGTTTGTATTTCAAACTTAATTAAGTTTGTATCGCAGACTTGTTTTATAAATTAAACTTTATATAATGGATACAAACAAAAACACTTCCGATTCTTTAAATGAAACACAATCACTTCTTGTAATCAAAGAAATGATACAGGTTTCAAAAAATAAACTCAAACAAGACGGGATTTTATTCATCTTTTGGGGTTGGGTATTATTCTTTGTTTCAACAACTGAGTATATTAAAAGTGGTTTAGCGCTTACTTTTGGAATTAAAAACGTGCTAAATGTGCTCGGTGTTGCTCTTCCATTGATTGCTTTGATATTTTCAGTTTATTACTTAATAAAGAAGCGTAAAAAAGTGCAAACCTATATTGGAATATCCCTCCGATATGTATGGATTTCATTATTTGTTTGTATGGTTTTAGTAAATCTAATTCAGTTTAATGTACTGCATAGCATCAACTTTGAACTTCAACATCCGATTTTTATGGTTCTTATGGCTTTTGCCGTAACTGTAACCGGCGGAATTTTGCGATACCGATTAATCATAATTGGTGGAGTGGTTTTTGGGTTTCTTGCATTAACAGCCTCATATCTGAAACTACATGAGCAATTATTGCTTGAGTCTGTTGCTTGGATAATTTCGTTCCTAGTTCCCGGACATATTTTGTATGCAAACCGTGAAAAATAGAAATTATGTTCAAAGATTTAGACCCGTTATTACATTCACAGGTCAGGCTATCAATTATGTCCATCTTGATTGGAGTTAAAAATGCTGAATTCAGTTATTTACTTGAAAATATCAAGACAACAAAGGGAAATTTAAGCTTTCAAATGAATAAGCTTAAAGAGGCTGGATATATTGAGGTAAAAAAAACATTTAAAGGAAATTATCCTTTGACCACTTGTGAGATTACTCAAGAAGGTGTCGATGCCTATGAGACTTATGTCAATTCAATTGATGAATATTTTAAACAATTCAAAAACGACAAAAAATAAAAATATGAAAACTCTTAACTTTTACGTATTTGTTACATTAATTGCATTTATTTCATGCAAACAAAATGAGAATCAGACACAAGATAAAGCATCATTTGAGATTTATGAAACCATTGCTCAAAAAGAAGTTCCGATTAATCTGATTGAGGAATTTCAACAAATGAATATGCAATTAAACACTGATACTCATTCACCAATAATAGCTTTTGTTCCTGTTGATTCAACGATGCAATTATCACAGGTTGTTAATGATAAGGTCAAATTTTTGCAAACTGCACAACCTGTAGATAAGGATAAAAAATACATTGCTATTGTTGCAGTTAAGAATCAATCAAGTTTAAACACTTCTGATTTAAAAAAGACAAAACCAAATCAGAATGATATTGAGATTTATTTTAATCTTCAAGGAGCAGGCAAATGGAGCGACCTGACAAAAAGCAATATCGGAAAAATGATTGCATTTTCCATTGACAATAAAATTTATACTTTGACATCTGTTAATGGAGAAATAATGAATGGAACAGCAATTATTAACGGTCTTGAAAATGCAGAATTAGCAACAAAGGTCTCAAGTTCACTGAATGCCAATTTATAAACCTGATACATGAAATTGAAATTAATAAGTTGAGAAATTAATAAATTGACAAACACAACAAAGCCCAGCAGCAACACGCAATATACGTAAGCCGGGGGATTGTGGGTAAATTTAACTTTTGTACTTTTACTCAAAATTGTAATGGTTTGACAAGGTGGAGCTCCGAAATCCCGGCCTACGCATATTGCCAACCGTTGGCGGTCATGCAGGGAGACATCCTGCACAATTGAAAACATGAAATGAGAAAAGCTAATCAAGAGATTTCAGACAAAGCAATAATTGAGGAGATTCTCCAAAGTTCCAAGATTTGTAGAATTGGGATTTCAGATAAAGGATTACCGTATGTATTGCCATTTAATTATGGATATAGCGATAATCAGATTTATATTCACTGTGCATTGACGGGTAAAAAGATTGACCTGTTGAGAGAAAACCCAAATGTATGTTTTGATATTGAACAAACTGCCGGGATTGTAAAAAACGATAAAGCATGCAAATGGGCAACGACTTATCGTTCGATTGTTGGATACGGAAAGATTGAAATACTTGCTGATTTTGCTCAAAAACAAAAAGGACTTGAGATAATAATGGCTCACAATGGAGCTCCTGAACTTATTGAATTTGAGCCAAAACAAGTGGAATCTGTCTTGATTCTGAAGTTATCTATTGATTCATTGACAGGGAAACAATCAAGTAATTGGGATAAGCTGTATAATGATAAAACAAATCACGTAGAGTCCGAACGATTGATCCTTTCGGAAATTTCCTTGACTGATTTGGATAACATACATAATCTGCATTCAATTCCAGAAGTGGATGAATATAATACACTTGGGATTCCAAAAACAATTGAAGAAACTAAAAATTTGATTAAGCCTATAATTCAAAACAGATTTAAAACACCGAGAGATTCGTACACTTGGAAAATATGTTTAAAGGATTCCAACCAGTTCATCGGATTAGCAGGATTCACCTTATCAAACGATAAATTTAAACTTGGAGAGATTTATTATATATTGCATCCTGATTATTGGGGAAACGGATATGCCACAGAGATAGCAAAGCAATTAGTAAAAAAGGGATTCGATGATTTTGATTTGCAAAAAGTTGAAGCTGGTGTTGCGACCGAAAACATAAAATCAATACGAGTTTTGGAAAAAATTGGAATGACCCGAGAAGGTTTGAGACGAAAAATCTTGCCGATTAGGGGAGAATGGAAAGATAATTATCATTATGCGATTGTAAGAACGGATGAAAGAGATTACTGAATTAATAAAGCACGAACTCCCGCTTGCGCGGATTTGTAATCCTTGCCATAAACGTACGGGAATTATTTCCACGGGTAACAAAGCCATCCTTTAGAAAATTCCATTTAAATTTTTAATTTCGGGATTCCATATTCCGGCATCAATAGCTGGATTTGAAATCCGTGCCAATAAAGAAATGTATATTTGTAACTATGCAAGAGCATCAAAACATAGAATGGAAAGCAAGCTGGCGCGATGAATACCTGAAATGGATTTGCGGTTTCGCAAATGCACAAGGTGGAAAAATATACCTTGGTAAAAATAATAAAGGTGAAGTTGTTGGTATTGACAATGCAAAAAAACTCCTTGAAGATATTCCAAATAAAGTACGGGATATTCTTGGTATTTTGGTAGATGTTAATTTGCAAGAAACAGAGAAAGGAGAATTTATTGAAATCATTGTTGAACCGCAACCCTTCCCGGTTAACTTCAAAGGGCAATATCATTACAGAAGCGGAAGTACCAAACAAGAGCTTAAAGGTGCTGCGCTAGACAAATTCATGCTTGAAAAGAAGGGCAAAAAATGGGATGGCGTTCCGGTTCCAAATGTGTCTGTTGACGATTTAAAGAATGAAACATTTGAATTTTTTAAGAAAAGAGCATTTGTCAGTAAAAGAATTGACGAAAGTGTTATAACCGAAAAAAACATCAACATTCTTGAGAATCTAAGATTAACTGAAAAACCATACATAAAGCGGGCTGCAATATTGCTTTTTCATCCCGACCCTGAAAAGTATTTTACTGGAGCATATATAAAAATTGGCTATTTTCAGACAGATACGGAGTTATTATTTCAAGACGAAGTAAAGGGGAATTTATTTGAACAAGTAGAAAAGACAATTGAAATACTTTTCACAAAATACATCAAGGCAATTATCTCATATGAAGGTATCCACAGAGTTGAAACCTATGAATATCCCAAAGATGCTGTTCGTGAAGCAATATTAAATGCTCTTGCCCATAAAGATTATTCAATGGGTGTTCCTGTTCAAATAAGTGTTTATGATGAAAAACTTATGATATGGAATTACGGGCAGTTGCCAGAAGATTTGACAATTGAAAATTTAATGCAAAAACATTCGTCGATTCCTTACAACCCTGATATTGCAAATGCTTTTTTCAGAGCAGGACTTGTTGAATCCTGGGGGCGTGGCACAATAAAAATTATAGAACAATGTAAAGAACACGGTTTACCAAATCCTGAATTTGAGAATAGCGGAAAAGATTTTTGGGTAATTTTTAGAAAAGATATTTATAATGAAACTTCGTTAAAGAAACTTGGCATAAATGAGCGTCAAATTAAGGCAGTGTTATATGCAAAGAGAAATGGTAAAATAACAAATTCCGGTTATCAAGAGATTTGTGATGTTTCAAAAGGGACAGCAACCAAAGAACTACGAGAGCTAACAGAAAAGTTTAATATTTTAGAACGAAAAGGGAATGTTGGGGCTGGTACTATTTATGTAATCAGATAAATAATGAATTGGATAATAATTGGATAAATTGGATAAAATCATCAGATTCAAAAGAGCAGGTCTTTATTATAAATTATGAATTGCACCATAATTTCACCATAACAGGGTCAAGGTGTAAGAAAAACAGTAGCTAAAGAAAAATTAAGCAAGCTTGTTGAGAAAGGACTATTAAAGCAAATAGGAAACAAAGGACGAGGCTCAAAGTATATAATTGGCCGATAATTGGCCGAATTGGCCGCTTTTGTTTGACTAAATTTTAATTGTCTAAACAGAATTAGCAGACAAATTTAAGGGGATCGGGAGCAATATATGCAAACGTTTAACCGGATTTAATGAACAATAATAAACTAAAAATAGAACGGATGAAACTCATATTTACTTTCATGCTTCTGCTGGCTGCTGGAATTTTTTTCCAGACTGCCGGACAGCCTGCCAGGCAACTGGTTCAGGTAATCGTTACGCCCGACCGGGCCGACTGGACTTACGACAAAGGCGACCGCGCCGAATTTCAGATTACCGTGTTGCAAAACAACGTGCCGCTGGACGGCATTGAAGTGAATTACCGCATCAATCCCGAAAAAATGGAGGATTGGGAAGAGGGAACGGTCACGTTGAAAAAAGGGGTGGCCTCAGTAAAAGCCAACCGGTTTAGGGATGCCGGTTTTTTGCGGTGTCACGCCTCGGTGGAGGTGGACGGCAAAACGTATTCGTCGTATGCCACGGCCGGGTTTTCACCCAATGAAATTGAACCCACCACCACAGTGCCGCCCGATTTTGAGCAGTTCTGGAAAGAGGCCAAAGTCGAACTGGCCAAAGTGCCAATAAAACCGGTGCTGACCCTGATGCCCGAACGATGCACCGACAAAGTGGATGTTTACCACGTGCGCCTCGACAACATCAAAGGGAAAATTTACGGCATCCTATGCAGACCCAAAGCCGAAGGAAAATATCCGGCTATTTTGCATGTTCCTGGAGCGGGTATTCGTCCTTATTACGGCGATGTGGGAAATGCAGAAAAGGGAATCATCACCTTCCAGATTGGCATTCACGGCATTCCGGTGAACCTCGACCCAGATGTTTATGACAATTTGCGCTACGGCGCACTCGACAATTACTGGGTGACCAACCTCGACGATAAAAACAACTACTATTTCAAACGCGTTTATCTGGGCTGTGTGCGGGCTGTGGATTTTATCGAATCGCTCGACTGCTTTAACGGTGAGGATATTGCCGTAACGGGAGGTAGCCAGGGCGGGGCGCTTTCCATCATCACTGCCGGACTGGACGATCGGATTGATTACCTGGCGGCGTTTTACCCGGCACTGTCCGACCTTACCGGTTACCTGCATGGCAGGGCTGGCGGCTGGCCGCACATGTTCCGCGACGGGTTCACCAACAAACCTGAAAAGGTGGAAACCTCGAAATATTACGATGTGGTGAATTTTGCCCGTTTCGTAAAAGTGCCGGGCTGGTATAGCTGGGGTTACAACGACAATGTGTGCCCGCCCACGTCGATGCATGCGGCCTTCAATGTCATCAACGCGCCAAAGGAACTGCATTTTTTCCAGGAAACCCAACACTGGACATTCCCCGAGCAGCGGGAACAAAAAGACAACTGGCTGGTAGAGAAATTGCTGAAGTAATATGAATCGCATCTGATTTTATTTTATGCGACATGAATGAATTGATTCCAATGAGTGTAATAAAATTAACGGCTAAAGCCTTTTTCCTTTTCCTGAATTTTTACCCCCGGCTTAAGCCGGGGGCAAAACACCCATTAATACTATTGGCTTTAGCCATTAATATAAGTTTTGCTAACCTCTGTTAAATAAGAAAAAAACCAATGAAACAAATCGCTATACCACTACTGTTTATGTTGCTGTTTTCATGGAATCTCAGCGCCCAGGTCACCATGCAAAAGGAAGCAGGAGGCCTGCTTTTCGTGGAAAAAGGGGAGAAGGTACTTTTTTACCAGATTGAGCCCAAAAATTACGAAGGCAAATACGAACGCAGCAACTACATTCATCCGCTGTGGAACGTTGACGGCGCTGTTCTGACCGAAGATTTTCCCATCGACCACCTGCACCACCGCGGTATTTTCTGGGCGTGGCATCAGGTGTGGATCGACGGCAAACGAATTGGCGATCCCTGGGAAATTAAAGACTTCGACCAGAAGGTGACCGACATCGAGTTTTGGGCCCAGAAAGACGGTTCGGCACTGCTGAAAACCAAAGTGAACTGGCTGTCTGACCAGTGGAAAAAAAGTGGGCAAAAAATGCCTTATCTGGAGGAGAGCACGGCAATCACCATTCATCCCAAAACCAATAATTATCGCCGCATCGATTTTGAAATCAGTCTGCTGGCGCTGGAGAAAGGCCTTTCTGTTGGCGGCTCGGAAGACGAAAAAGGATACAGCGGTTTTTCGGTGCGTATGGTTTTGCCCGGCGAGGTGTCGTTTACGGGTCACGAAGGAAAAGTGCAACCTCAAAATACGGCGGTACATTCACACGGTTACATTAATATTTCCGGGAGCATTGGAAAGAATGGCAAAAATGCTGGTATCGTGATTGTTGACAATCCGTCCAATCCGGGCTACCCGCAACCGTGGATTCTGCGGACAAAAAACAGCATGCAAAACGCCGCCTTCCCGGGAAACGGAACTGTGCCGGTATTAACTTCGGTTCCGCTGGTTATGAAATATTCCCTGCTGGTCTATTCCGGAAAAATGAACGACCGGAAAATCAGGCAGGCAATGGATAAATAGGATTCAAAACATTGCCGCTGGATTTATTCAAAGGTTTCAGAAATGAAATTCAGAAAAAAGCTTCAGCCACATAAAAAGGCAACTGAAGCCTTTTTCCGTTTTACGGCAACGCCTGCTTCCCCGTTCCTCATTTTTTATTGGTTTTGTATTTATTTTTTAAAATGATATTCTACAATATCGCGGTGCTCTGCACCTTTGGATGTTTTGACAGGTTTACATGTGCTACAAATATTTTGCGGCTCTGCCGCTAAGGTTAAATTGGGTTTCATAAGAAAATACCATAAAATAGAGCCATGATTTTTTTGAAGAATGGTGCATCGCACCATAAATATTTGTAGCACCATGGTTTTTGATTCAATATAGGTGCATCGCACCGTAATATTCAATTTTTTCTATCCCATTTTATTTGTTATTCCGGTGGCAACGCCTGCTTTCCCGTTCCCCATCTTTTGTTGGGTTCGGGGCCCATTTCAAACTCGAGGATGCCGCCGTTCACAATTTCTTCATGCGAAATCCAGGTCCGGTTAAACGGTTGTCCGTTCAGGCTGGCTTTCTGAATGTAAACGTTTTCAGAAGCATTGTTTCGTGCAATCACTGTAAACGTTTTGTTTTTCTCCGTATGCAGGGTCAGTTTTTCAAACAGCGGACTGCCAATCATATATACCGGGTTTCCGGGCGTAACCGGATAAATGCCCATGGCACTGAGCACGTACCACGATGAAAGCGATCCCATATCCTCGTTTCCGCAAAGCCCGCCCGGGCCCGGACGGTATAACTGTTCCATCACCTGCCTGGCACGGAACTGGGTTTTCCAGGGCTGACCGGCATAATTGTACAGGTAGGCTACATGATGTGACGGTTGGTTTCCGTGCACATATTGCCCGATGGTGCCCACCACACCTACGTATTTGGGTGGTGAAATCAGCGGACTCATTTCAAAAAAAGTGTCCAGTTTATCGGTGAAATTTTTAGTGCCTCCGAATAAATCGATCAAGCCCGGCACATCGTGCTGCACCGACCACACATACTGCCAGGCGTTGGATTCGGTGTAATGGCGGTTGGGGCGCCGGCCCACCAGCAACGGGTCGAAATATTTGTAATACGAATGGTCTCCATAATTTACAATTTCCTGTTCCCGGTCATTCAGCGCTTCCAGCCACGAGCCGTCGGCCATGCGTGGCCGCATAAAAGTGGTTTCCCTGTCCCATAAATTTTTATAAAATTCCGATCTGTTCATGAGCAGTTTGTAATCCGATTCTTTCCCCAACTCTTTGGCCATTTGGGCAATGCACCAGTCGTCGTAAGCAAATTCCATGGTTTTGGGAATCGATTCGGTTACCCGGTCAGCCGGTATGTAACCCAGTTCATTGGTGTATTTCAATCCCGATCGCGCGGCATCCACCGAAACCGGCGGTTTTGGAAACTCCAGCGCTTTGGTGCGCATGGCGTTGTAAATAAAGTCCACATCGTAGTCGTGGAACCCTTTCCTGTAGGCATCCACCACAACCGGAACCAGATGATCGCCCACCATGCCTTCGCCAAATACATTCTGAAAATGTTGCCCCGGCAACCAGCCATACTGTTTCGTTTTGGCCACAATGGATTTGATGAAGTCGTTCACATGCTCCGGCGCAATAAGCGTTAACAATGGATGTTGCGAGCGGTAGGTGTCCCAGCACGAAAAAGAGCCGTAAAAGTTATAGTCTTTGGCCACATGGATTTTCCCATCGGCGCCAAAATAGTTGCCGTCCACATCCTGCGAAATGTATTGCGCCAGTAATGAGCGATAAACGGCAGTGTAAAAAATTTCTTTTTGTGCGTCGGTGGCGCCTTCAATCTGAATGCGCGCCAACTCCGTTTCCCAGGTTTTGCGGGCGTCGCTTTTCACGCGTTCAAAGTCCCAGTGGGAGAGTTCGGCTTCCAGGTTTTTCCGTGCGCCTTCAATACTGGTATATGAAATGGCCACTTTCACCAAAATCTGTTCATTTTCAGAAGTATTGTAGGTGACAAATGCTCCAATGTTTTTCCCCTGTTCGGCATTTTTCCAGGCAAAAACCGCTGCTCCCGATTCGGGCGTGGCATATTCGGCATCGAAAGTTCCGCAGTATAAAAAGGGTTTACTGAATTCGGCCACAAAATAGATTTTGCCCGGGCCATCCACTTTTTCGCCTTCCATGCGCCGGTCGTTGATAATCCGGATTTCAGCCCAATCGTTTTCATATTTTCGTCCGATTTGATGACCCAAATCCACAATGATTTTTGAATTATCTGCTTCGGGGAAAGTATAACGATGAAAAGCCACCCGTGGAGTTGTGGTCAGTTCTGCTTCAATGCCGTAGTCTTCCAGAAAAACAGAATAATATCCAGGAGAAGCCGATTCGCGCGAATGGCTGAAACGCGAGCGGTAACCGGCGTCGGGATTTTCGTCGGTGCCCGGAACAACCTGCAGTTTGTTGCCTGTAACCGGCATCAGCAGAATGTCGCCGCCGTCAACCATGCCCACACCGCTCCAGTGCGTATGGCTGAAACCCATAATTGAACTGGCCTGCCAGATGTATCCGGCGCAGTGCGTCCAGCCTTCGGTGCCGGTATCGGGACTTACATGAACCATAGCATAGGGCAGGGAGGCCCCCGGAAAGGTGTGCCCGAAAAAATCGGTACCAATGAACGGATTCACATAATCCACAGGGGTTTTGGTCTGCGCTGCAGAAAAAGTGACTGCCAGCATCATTATCAGCAGGGAGAATAATTTTTGATGTTTCATCGCATTCTCGATTATCAGATTTGAATTTTAAGAATATTAACCTCAAAGATATAAACAGAACTTAAAAAACAAACGAAAGGTCAATATTCCATTTGCATTGAATAAAAAATCAGAAGTTTATTTGTGGGTGAACCTCTTTTTTTGTTCATGATAAAAAGCGAAAAGAATATAAAATGAATTTCAGAAAGTTTTTGTTTACGGTTTTGGTGATGGTTTTAGGAACTGGATTGCTGACAGCGCAAGTCAATGCACCATCGCCTTATCCCGACCGCGTAGTGTTGAATCTTACCGAAAATCCTGCCACTTCGGTGGCCGTAACATGGAGAACTGATGTTTCGGTTTCCGAAGGTTTTTGCGAGTTGCAGCCGGCTTCTGAAGGGCCAGTGAAAAAGGAGGATTCAAAATCTTTCAAAGCAAAAACAACTACCATAAAATACGAAAACCGCGACAACAAACACCTGCGTGAAAATTTTCAACCCATTCTGGAAAAATACAAGGTGGATTTGGTGCTTTCGGGGCACGACCATTCCTACGGAAGGGGAAGATACACCGACAATCCTGCGAACAGCCATAAGGTGATGTATGTGGTTTCGGTGAGCGGTCCCAAAATGTACGAAGCCGGCGACAAAGACTGGATGGAACATTCCGGTGCATTCAAACAGTTGTACCAGGTGATTTCCATTGACGGGAACGAACTGAATTACGAGTCGTTTACTGCCGACGGCGAATTGTTCGACCGGTTCAGCCTGAAAAAGAAAAAGAACGGAAAAACCAAATTCACCGGGAGATAACCGATGTGGTTTCAATTGCTGACAATTTTTTAAATCAACAGAATCATGAATAAATCGCAACTGATTGGAATTTTGATTGTGGGCATGTCGCTGGGAACGGCATGGGCCGTGCGCGGACAGTTTGGCCATGAGCAGGGCGCTGCGTGGGCCGGCGCCATTGGCGCACTGGCGCTGGTACTTGTGTCGAAACGAACCGACTGGTACCGGAAAATGCTGCCCATCGCTTTTGTTGCTGCCATTGGCTGGGGAGTTACCGGGATGATTAGTTACGGCCGTGTGGTGGGTTACGGCAGAGCCGACAATTTTCCCAATGCGTTTTACGGGCTGCTCATGCTGTTTGTAATTGGTGGTTTGTTTGGTTTACTTGGAGGCGGACTAACCGGACTTTGCCTCGAATCATCGGAAAAGAAAAAAGTGAAATGGGCCCGGCTGATGGCCGAGATGGTTGCCGGAAGCTTGATCTCCTATGGGTTGCTTGTGAATCAACTGGGCGTTTTGATGACGCCGCCACGTTCAGAAGCATGGGCGCTTTGCCTGGGTGGCGGACTGGCGATGTTGTGGTATATGGCCCGGAATAATTTTAGTTCATCGCTTCGGGTGGCACTTTTTACCACATTGGGGGCCGGTTTCGGTTTCGCATTCGGAAACTTTTTGCAAACTGTGGGAACAGTGTTGCAAATCAATTTCAACATGTGGAATGTAATGGAATACAGCATTGGTTTTTTCGGCGGAACATCTATGGCTTATACCATTTTTACCTCGAAATGGCCCGAAACGGAAAAAAGTCCCAAAAGCTGGGAAAGCCAGGTGGCCTTTTTGTTTCTGGTGGCGTTAATCCCGCTCATCATTTTCCGGGAATCCGTTCAGTTTTCCGAACTGGTGAAGCGAATGGCAAATCTTCCGAATACCGAACAGGTGGCCAACCTCACTGCCTGGGTTGGAGCTTTGATTTTATCAGCCGGAATTCTAATCGCCTGGTTCTTCCGGAAAAATCTGGTTGCAGACAACGGAAACACAGCCCCAAAAACCTTTTTTGGCGCATATTTCGGAGTTTACATCGTTTTAAGTTACCTGGTAACCGGAGCTTTGGCCGGCAATTTTCATCTGAATCATCATTTGTATGTGGTGAATTTTATCGTCATTTTTATTTTGCTGAACAGGGTTGAACTCCCTGTTGTAGGTTTGAACATCCGAAAAATGAATTACGAAAAATACCGGTTGCTGTTTTTTAGCATTTTGGTAATTATTGCTTTGCTGGCGCTTGTTTCCATTTCCATTCACGATGGAATAAGCGGCGCCCACTACAGGTTTGAGTTCAATTGATTGAATAAATCTGCAAAATTGATGAAACAATTAAATTTTAAGTATGACAACACAAAAAGTACAGTTCAGTAAGTTATTTCCCGTCCTCCTTTCCTTTGTGGTAATGGGATTTGTGGATATTATCGGTGTGGCAACCAGTTACATCAAACAGGATTTTGAGCTCACCAACTTTGCCGCCCAATTCCTTCCCATGATGGTTTTACTCTGGTTTTTTGTGCTGTCGGTGCCGGCAGGGGTGCTTCAGGATAAAGTGGGAAAGCGGAATATGCTCAACGCCGGAATGGTGATTCAGGCCATTGGTTTGGGATTGCCGTTTTTGCATTATTCTTTCGGAATGATGTTCGCTTCGTTTCTGATGCTGGGTATTGGCAATACCCTCATTCAGGTTTCCACCAATCCGTTGTTGCAGGATGTTTCTCCGTCGGATAAATTGCCCAGTTTTTTGAGCACCGGCCAGTTTATCAAAGCCATGATTTCTTTTGCCGGACCGTTGTTTGCCACTTTTCTGGCCATTCGTTTTGGGGACTGGAAACTGGTTTTTGCCGTTTACGGAATTACTTCTGTGCTGGCGGCCATCTGGCTGGCTTTAACTCCCATTGCAGAATCGAAACCTGAACGAAAACCGGCTACTTTCAGTTCATGTTTCGGGTTGTTAAAAAACCGTTTTGTACTGATTATGGCACTCTCCATTTTTATGATTGTGGGGGCTGAAGTGGCCATCAACACCAACATTGCCAATATTCTCATGGGTAAATTCGGACTGACGCTTGAAAAAGCAGCCATTGGAATCAGTGTGTTTTTTGCCGGTGAAACAGTTGCCCGGCTGGGCGGGGCAATCCTGTTGAACTGGATTAAACCAAGGCCTTTCCTTTTGCTTACAGCATTGGTGGCATTGGCCGGAGTTGGGGGAGTTTTGCTCTCACCGGTTTATTTTGTTGCCCTGGTTTTTATTTTTATCACCGGGCTTGGTGCCGGCAATATGTTCCCGGTTATTTTCTCCCTTTCGCTGGAAAAAATGCCCGACCGGGCCAATGAAATTTCCGGTTTGTTGATAATGGCCATTTCCGGCGGGGCAGTCATTCCTCCGGTAGTCGGACTGGTAAGTACCGTGGTTTCACCCTTTGCCAGCATGTTTGTCATTGGCTTCTGCATGTTGTATGTGCTTTGGGTTTCCTTTTATGTGAAGAAACATTAAGTTTTTATTTTGTGAATTCAAGCTTCGAGGGAGGTGCGGCAGAGGGTTCTGCACCCCATTTTTTATTGGGTTTTGGACCCATTTCCAGTTCGATGGCAGCGCCGTTCATCAAATCTTCGTGGGTAAACCAGGTGCGGTTCAGCGGTTCGCCATTCAGTCGGGCCGACTGGATGTACTTGTTTACTTCGGAGCAGTTTTTGGCTTTTAAGCTGAACACATTCCCGTTTTCGAGATTGATTTTTACTTCTTCAAACAACGGACTGCCCAGTGAATAAACCGGAATTCCGGGAGTTACGGGATAAAATCCTATGGCAGAAAATACCACAAAGGCAGTCATCGCCCCGCCGTCTTCATCGCCGGGAATGCCGAAAATGTTGTCTTTGAACCACACGTCCAGCAAAAACCGGATGCGTTTTTGTGTTTTCCAGGGTTCGCCTGCAAAATTGTACAAATAAGGAATGTGGAAACTGGGCTCGTTGCCCATGGAATATTGTCCCACCATACCCGTTGCATCCGGGAACATATTCCAGAACCTGTATTTTGGCCGCCCGAGACTTTCCCTGAAAAGCTGGTCGAGGGTTTGGGTAAATTCTTCGCGACCGCCCATCAGGTCAATCAACCCATGAATATCGTGCTGCACATTCCACTGGTAGGTGTAGCCGTTGTTTTCATCGTAATAATCGCGTCCACCCGGTCCTCCGTCAAATTTCGGGTCAATGTCAATCCATTTTCCTTCGGCATCTTTGGGCATCATCAGTTTGGTTTCGGCCTGGTACAAATTCCGGTAGTTGGCTGCTTCCCTGTTAAAATAAAGGTAGTCATTTTCGTACCCCAGTTCTTTGGCCATTTGACCCAGCGCCCAGTCGTCGTAATTATGGGCCAGCGTAACGGCGACGCTCTGTCGTTTTTCAAAATCGTGCACTTCAGGTACCGTTTCCGGCTCGCCGGGTTTCAGTGCCGGGTAATAACCGTGTTCACGATAAAATTCGTCAAGTACGGTTTTCGGGCCGTTTTGCCAGGGAAGCATGGTAGCATCTGTGGCATTCTTTTTCATGCCTTCATAAGCTTTTTCCACATCAAAATTGCGAATATCTTTCCGCCAGGCATCCAGGAAAACAATGGTGGAATGAAAACCATGCATGGCCGGATTGTCCTTAAAAAGCAGCGGAAACTGCGGCATCCAGCCACCCTGCTCATACATTTTTACATACGAATCAAGCATATCAGCCTGTTTTTTTGTGTCGGTAATCATCCGCAGCGGGTGATGCGTGAGGTACGAGTCCCAAACCCAGTCGTCCACATAAAAATCGCGGTCCGATTCATGCACTTTGCGGTCGTATGCACTGTAATACCTGCCCTCTTCGCTGATGTTAATCATTCGTTCGCAGGTGCGGTACAGCGATGTGTAAAAGGTGCGTTTTTGTGCTTCCGTTCCGCCTTTTACCTCGATGCGGCCAAGTGCTTCCTCCCAGATATTCCTTGCCCGTTTTTTCATTCCGCCGAAATCCCATTCCGGAATTTCATTTTCCAGATTGCGTTTTGCCTGTTCCTCATCAATAAAAGAAATGCCGTATTTAAACTCAACCGGACCTGTACTGGTAAAATCAGCCCACAATGTTGGCTTCTGGTTGTTTTCTTCCAAACTGAAATGGGCATTCTGATTGAACTCGCCGTAAACAAAGGCTTTCATTCCCTCAAACTCTTCGATTCCTATAAGGATGTTTTCAGAAATGATGTTCCACGTTCCTTCATGAACGAGGTTAAATTTCAGTTTTTGATTGTTTTCTTCAGGAAAGGTGAATGTAAAAAAGCCGGTTTTGGCACCGGGAATAAATTCGGCGGTAATGTCTTCGTCAATCAGGTAGGTAGAGTAGTAGTAGGGTTTTGTTACTTCCAAATCATGGTCGTAGGTTTGCCGGTTTTTCCAGTTTCCGGCGTTTGGATTTCCGGTTCCCGGAAGTACTCCAAACAGCGGTGGCTGCCGGTGTGACGAAATCGTCAGCGGGAAAAAATCAATCTGGTCGTCGAGATAATCGGCTCTCACGGGATGCATCCGAATCATCTGATTGGGCAACTGAGCTGTTGGACGGGTGGGTTGCAGCAAATGCCCCACATTGCCGATGGTTGGGTCCACATAGTCCACAAGGGAAACAGGTTTTTCACCGGAATGACAACCAGCCAAAAGAATGGTCAAAAGGATAAAGATGCGGAATGAATTGGTTCTCATGATTTTATTTATTTGAAATCCGTTTTTCCAGTTTGACGGTAAAAATAGTTTAATTATTTTGGGAATTTTATCCGGTATCTCTGAATTATTACCCTTTTGAAAAACACCTTAATTTGTTTTTGAGTGGAATACACGCGAAAATCAAAATTGTATCAAAATCAGTTAACATCTTTGTAGATTGGTTGATGAGAAGATTGTTTCTTTGATAGAATTTTGATTTATTCAAAAGCTTAAGCAGGAACTGCAAATAAAAACGGTTAATATTTTTGTTTGAATAAATGTCAAATTATAAATAAATTAGCAGCAGGATTTTGAAAATTGCAGGAGATGAAAAAGACCTCGTTAAATGACATAGCAATGCGGCTGGGTGTTTCGAAAACGCTGGTTTCGCTTGTTTTGAACGGAAAGGGCAGGGAACACCGTATCAGCGAAGAGGTGTGCAAAAAAGTGCTTGCTTTGGCCAAAGAGCTGAATTACCAGCCCAATCAGATTGCCAAAGGGTTGCGTACCGGAAAAACAAACACCATCGGGTTGATTATTGCCGACATTGCCAACCCGTTTTTTGGCAAACTGGGCCGCGAAATTGAAAAAGAAGCTTCAAAACATGGCTACCGGGTGATGTTTTGCAGCTCCGACGAAAATGCAGAGAATTTCAGGTTGCAACTGGAAATGCTTCAGCAGGGACAGGTGGACGGTCTGATAATTTCGCCTCCGGCCGGAAGTGAGCAGCAGATTAAAATGCTTGACAGAAGCAAAATTCCCTATGTGCTCATCGACCGTTATTTTCCTGAAATTGATTCCAATGCCATCGTAATAGATAATTTCCAGGCAGCTTACAATGCCACCAAACATCTGATTGAACAGGGTTACCAGAATATTGCATGTATAACGGTAAACAATACACTCAATAATATGCGTCAGCGCCTGGAGGGCTACAAAAAGGCGTTGCTGGATGCAAAACAGAATCCGGATGAACATCTTATAAAAATTATGCCCTTTTCACACGAAAAAGACGACTTTGCGACAGCTATAAAACAGCTGACAATTTCCGGAGAAATGAAAGCGGATGCCATTTTTTTTACTACAAGTAAAGTGGGCATAATGGGTCTGGAAAGCATTCACTCACTGGGTTTAAACATACCGGATGACGTGGCTGTGGTGAGCTTCGACGACCCGGATGCCTACCGCATCAGTAATCCGCCGGTTACAGCGGTTGCACAGCCGTTAAAAGAAATCGGAAGCCAGTCGGTAAAGGTTTTAATGGAATGGATGAATGGCAAAGGAAAGAAAAAGAAACCAGAAAGAATTGTACTCGAGGCGGGATTAAAAATTAGAAAGTCGAGTGTTCGCCTATTTTTTTCATAAATAGCTAAAACGATTTAACAGAAAAGAAGAATTGAAAAATGTACGACAGTAAAAAAGAATATTACCTGGGAATTGACATTGGCGGCACCAAATGCGCAGTGGTATTGGGCGACAACAAATTTAACATACACCGAAAGATTCAGTTTGAAACGCTCACCAGTGAACGGGGTTATGCTGAAATTTTAAGTGAATTTTTTACGCATATTGAAAATATTTTTAAAGATTTTCCGCAGGAGAACCTGAAACGAATTGGTATCAGTTGCGGTGGTCCGCTCGATTCGCGGAAAGGCATGATTTATTCGCCGCCCAATTTACCCGGGTGGGACAATGTTCCCATTGTTAAAATATTCAACGAAAAATATGGCGTGCCTGCAGCCATCCAGAACGATGCCAATGCCTGTGCGCTGGCTGAATGGCTGATGGGCGCCGGAAAAGGAACACGCAACATGGTTTTTCTCACGTTTGGCACCGGTATGGGAGCAGGACTGATTCTGAACGGCCAACTGTACGCCGGAACTAACGACTTGGGCGGTGAGGTGGGCCACATCCGGCTGGCCAATGATGGTCCGGTTGGATTTGGAAAAGCAGGGTCGTTCGAAGGTTTTTGCAGCGGCGGCGGAATTGCCCAACTGGCTGAAAAAGTGGTTTCTGAAAAACTGAAAAACGGCGAACCTGTGGCTTTTTGCTCCAACCTGGAAGATGCTTACAAACTTACTGCTAAAGACGTTGCGTTTGCTGCAACTGCAGATGACCCAACTGCTGCCGAAATCATACGTATTTCAGGTGAATACCTGGGACGGGGACTGGCGGTTTTAATTGATGTGCTGAATCCCGAATGTATCGTTATCGGGAGCATTTATTCACGAAATGAAACGCTGTTCAAACCGCACGTTGACCGGATTTTAAAAGAAGAAGCCATTCCTTCCGCTCTGGAAGTTTGCCGGATAAAACCAGCCGAACTGGGAGATACTATCGGTGACTATGCCGCTTTGTGTGTGGCACTGCATGACAATTAATTTTAAACTGTATTGAAATGGTAAATCAAATTTTGCAACAATTGCTAAAACGATATAGCAAACTCAATCATTTGGAATTGGCTATTGCTGGCGCCGTTGGAAGTATTGTCGAATGTTACAGAAATGGTGGAAAAGTTTTGGTCTGCGGCAATGGCGGCAGCAGTGCCGATGCAGGCCATATTGTGGGCGAACTGATGAAAAGTTTTGAAGCGAAACGGCCACTGAATTCTGACATTCAGCAAAAACTAACATCACAGTTTGGGGAGCGGGGAAGTCTTCTGTCAGAAAAACTCCAGCAGGGATTGCCGGCCATTTCGTTATCGGAGCATACTTCGTTAATCACAGCTATTTCCAATGATTTGGGCGGTGATTTTATTTTTGCCCAGCAGGTAGCAGGTTACGGAAATCCCGGCGATGTGTTGCTGGCTTTAAGTACGTCAGGAAATGCACAAAACGTGTTGGATGCGCTGATGGTTGCCAAGGCAAAAGGACTGAAAACCATTGGAATGGCCGGCCAAACCGGTGGCAAAATGAAAGAGTTTTGCGATGTGCTGATTAACGTGCCTGAAACAAGAACAGCCTTCGTTCAGGAGTTGCATTTACCCGTTTATCATGTGCTTTGTATGATGGTTGAAAAAGAAATTTTTGGTTGATGTATTTAACCTGACAACGTCCGCCGGACTTGTCAGCGTTAATTCTGAAAAAAGTTAAAATAATATAACCATGAAAAAAGAACTTCTGCAAAAAATCATCAGCGACATCCAATCGGTAAAGATTGCGGTGGTGGGCGATTTCTGTCTCGATGCCTACTGGTTTATCGATGAATCGAAAAGCGAAATCTCCATTGAAACCGGACAGCTTACCCGGCCGGTGAAACAGCAGCGCTATTCACTGGGCGGCGCTGGAAATGTGACCAACAACCTCACCGCGATGGGTGTAAAAGATGTCAGGGCGTTTGGCGTGATTGGCCCCGACCCGTTTGGCACCGAAATGGTGAAGGTGATGCAGGGAAACGGCATCAATCCGCAAAACCTGATTATTCAGGAAGGAAACTGGTCAACACACGTTTATACAAAACCCTACATGGCCGATGTGGAGCAAAACCGAATCGACTTCGGCAACTTCAACGAATTGTCAAATGCCACCACCGACCGGCTCATCGGGTTGCTGGAAAATGAAATTCCGCAGGTTGATGTGGTGATTATCAATCAGCAGGTTTTGTCGGGTATTCATACAGAATATTTCAGAAATCAACTCGTGAAGATGATCCAAAGCTTCCCGGAGAAAATATGTATTGCCGACAGCCGCAATTACAGCGAAGTTTATGAAGGCGCTTACCGGAAAATGAACGACCGCGAGGCGGCCAATTTAATCGGGATGAAAAAAGATGCGGATGATGTGGTACTTTATTCCGAAGTGAAGGACGCGGCAACCAGGCTGTTTCAAAAATTTGGAAAACCGTTGTTTATCACCCGTGGTGAGCGGGGCTCAGTAATCGTTGACGAAACCGGTGTAACCGATATTTACGGACTGATGATTATCTCGAAAGTCGATCCGGTAGGCGCCGGTGACAGCTACCTGGCGGGTGCGGCGGCAACTCTGGCTGCCGGTTACAACATGCAGACTGCCGCCGAAATCGGTTCCTACGTGGCCGGAGTTACGGTGCAAAAACTGTTTCAAACCGGAACGGCTTCTTCCGAAGAAATTCTGCAAATGGGCTCAGACCCTGATTTTGTTTACAGTCCGGAACTGGCAGAAGACATCCGCCATGCCTGTTTCCGGAACGATTCCGAAATTGAAATAGTTAACGAGTGGCCGCAAAAGCTGCAAATCAGCCATGCCATTTTCGACCACGACGGCACCATTTCCACCCTGCGCGAAGGTTGGGAGCAGATTATGGTTCCCATGATGATGAAAGCCATTCTGGGCGAGCATTTTCAGGATGCCGACGAAGCGCTGTACCACAAAGTGCACACCCGGGTTATCGATTTTGTGGATAAAACCACCGGCATTCAAACCCTGGTGCAAATGAAAGGTCTGGTTGAACTGGTGAAGGAGTTTGGTCTGGTGCCCGAAAATCAGATTCTGGATGAATTTGGTTACAAGGAAATTTACAACAAGGAGTTGCTGGCCATGGTAAAAGAGCGCGAAGCCAAACTGTTGCGGGGGGAACTTTCCGTGGAAGATTTTACGCTGAAAAATGCAGTTTCGTTGTTGGAAAAACTGCACAAAGCCGGCGTTACACTTTATCTCGCCAGTGGCACCGATGAGGAGGATGTAAAAAACGAAGCCCGCATTCTGGGTTACGACCACCTGTTTAAAGGTGGCATTTACGGCGCGGTGGGCGATGTAACCAAAGAAGCCAAAAAGATGGTGCTCGACCGGATTCTCAATACAATTGGCGAATCGAAAACCGGGCAGTTGGCTGCCTTTGGCGACGGTCCGGTGGAAATTCGCGAAACCCGCAAACGAGGCGGGGCAACCATTGGTATTGCCAGCAACGAGGTGAAACGCCACAGCCTGAATGAAAGCAAACGCTCGCGACTCATCAAAGCTGGTGCAGATGTGATTATTCCCGATTTTTCGCAGCTGCCAAAGCTACTCCAGTTGCTGAATGTAAATGAATAGTTCTCAATACTTAATACTCAGTACTCAATACTAATTATTAAAAAAATGCCATATCCAAAATTCGACCGAAACAAACTGGACATCAAGCGGCTGGCCGACCGCAAAAACAAGGTTTACATTGAACGCGACCACATTCCTGTAAATCAGCCACCGCGGGATTTAACGGATGCGGGAATGCAGCTTATCGACAGAACTGTTGCCCGCATCAGGAAAGCGCGGGAACTGAACCGTTCGGTGATGCTGGCATTTGGCGCACACACCATAAAAAACGGAATGGGACCCACGCTCATTGCTCTGATGAAAGAAGGCTGGGTGACTCACCTGGCCACCAACGGCGCCGGAATCATCCACGACTGGGAGTTTGCCTTTCAGGGAAAATCGAGCGAAGATGTGCGTGAAAACGTCAAACTCGGGCAGTTTGGCATCTGGGACGATACCGACTTTTACATCAACCTGGCGCTGGTGGTGGGCGCATACGAAGGGTTGGGCTACGGCGAATCGGTGGGCAAATTGTTGCACCGCGAGGGGCTGGACATCCCGGAAACTTCATTTTTATACGACTTTGCCCGGAACAACATGGAAATTGACCCCGGAAAAGCTGCTGCCGCTATCGATTTGGCCGGGGTAATCAATCATTTCAACCTTTCGCCCGGATTTATGGAAATTCCGCATCCATACAAAAACTATTCGGTGCAGGGAAACGCTTATGCGCAAAAAGTACCATTCACCGGCCACCCTATGTTCGGCCACGATATCATTTACACGCATCCCATGAACAACGGGGCATCTGTTGGTCGCACTGCAGAAAACGATTTTCTCTGTTATGCCAACAGCGTGAGTAACCTCGAAAACGGTGTGTACATGTCGGTGGGTTCGGCGGTCATGTCGCCCATGATTTTTGAAAAGTCACTTTCCATGGCGCAAAACATGGAAATTCAGCGCGGCAGTCACATCGACAATCATTACATTTTGGTGGTGGATTTGGCCGAATCAGACTGGGACTGGGACAAAAACGGCGAACCGCCCATGGACAATCCGGCTTACTATCTGCGTTACTGCAAAACCTTTCATCGTATGGGCGGTGAAATGCACTACCTGACAGCAGACAACCGCGATTTTTTGCTGGCGCTGTACCAAAAACTTAAACAAAATTGACTATTTTCATATACTTGGTTATTAGATTCGATTTCATCAATTAAATTAAAAATCAAATGAAAAACTACAGAAAGATTAACAGAAGGAATTTCATTGAGAACACAGCAACCGCTGTAGCAGGTTTTACAATTGTTCCGGCCAATGTGATTTCCGGGTTGGGACATAAAGCACCCAGTGATAAATTAAATATTGCCGGTATTGGAATTGGCGGTATGGGTAGAGGCAACCTGCAAAGGATGGCAGGTGAAAACATAGTGGCACTTTGTGATGTCGACTGGAGTATCGGCGGAAGTGGAAGACGAAGTGGAAGAGTTCCACCAGTATTTGAAACTTATCCTGAAGCTAAAAGGTACCATGATTGGCGTGTAATGTATGATGAAATGGGAAAATCTATTGATGCCATCATGTGTGCTACGCCTGACCATACGCATGCAATTATTACGGCCAATGCTATTGCAATGGGCAAACATGCATTTACACAAAAACCATTAACCCACAGTGTATATGAATCACGACTATTAACAAAATTAGCGGATAAATACAAGGTGGCTACACAAATGGGGAATCAAGGGTCTTCAGCAGAAGGAGTAAGATTAATTTGTGAATGGATTTGGAATGGAGAGATTGGAGAAGTGGAAAAAATTGAAGCTTACACCAATCGTCCAATCTGGCCACAGGGTTTGACTGCTCCAGCAGAGACTGAATCTGTGCCTGAAGGACTGGACTGGGATCTTTTCATTGGACCAGCAAAACATCGTCCATACAATTCCGAATATCACCCATGGGTTTGGCGTGGCTGGTGGGATTTTGGCACAGGTGCTCTTGGCGATATGGCATGTCATGTGATGCATCCAATTTTTGCGGCTATGAAATTGACTTATCCGACCAAGGTAACCGGCAGCTCATCACCCTTTACAATAGATAGTCCGCCCAATGCAGAAATTGTTCATCTAGTCTTTCCAGCCCGACAGAAGCCGGCAAATATCAAAATTAATTTTTCTGAAATTCAGGTATCGTGGTATGACGGAGGACTTAAGCCTCAATTACCCGATAATTGGCCGATTGACAGAGTTCAGAACTCCGGTGTTATCTTTCACGGGACTAAGGATACCTTGGTATGCGGGGAATACGGCACTGATCCTATTCTTATTTCGGGCAGAGTCCCCAATGTTCCAAAAACTCTTCGTCGCGTGGAAACCACACATGAAGAAGACTGGATACGTGCTTGTAAAGAAAATCCTGAAAATCGTATTCCTTGTGCATCTGACTTCAGTGAGGCAGGACCATTCAACGAAATGGTAGTCATGGGTGTTTTAGCAACCCGACTTCAATCCTTAAATAAGGTGCTTCATTGGAATGGGATGAATATGGCTTTCACAAATATTTCTGATAATGAAATGATTAGACTTGGCAGAGAAAATTCTATTCCTGCCAAAGAATTTGCATCAGAATTGATTAAACATAATTATCGTGATGGCTGGAGCTTGCCTGATATGCCTTCATGAATGATAAAATGAGATAGAAATTAGATGGTTCAAAGTCCTATAATATTAAATGGAATCCAAAAATAAAATTTGTGGATAAAATTTAGACAATTAGGCTTTTTTATGGAGGTATTTAATGAAATGAAATTTGATATATATGTTTGACAAGATTCATTTGTGTCTTAGAGAGACGGGGACATCATTGTAGGTCATTCTTAAGTTTCAATAATTTCAAAAAAGTCGTAATTTTTCAATATAAATTAAGATGAAAACTTTATCGCGTAGAGTATTTTTAAAATCAACATCTGCAATAACTACAGGAATTGCTTTTATCCCTCACCTGTTG
>JAHYIT010000257.1 GCA_019429205.1 Mariniphaga sp.
GCAGCCACCAAACCCAGTGGGTAGCTGCTTTCAAACAACGATTGTCGGTTTTGGTTTTTCAAAAACCCTGCTATGCTGCACGCCGGTGCGCGGTAACTTCCGGTGTGCCGGTAAAATGCTTTTTCCATTTCCTCTACCCATTCCAGCGCTTCCATTGGCGAAACCGTTTTTCCGGCCAGTTCGTCGGGATGCACTCCGGCCACGCAAGCCGCGTTGGCAAAGCGGCCGCTACGGCGGTAATAACTCATGCCGTTTACAATGTTGGTTTCGGGGTAAGCCGCAGCGGGCACCACCGTTCCGCCGGGGCACATGCAAAAGGAAAAAACGGGGTGGTTGCCGTCGGCGGGTGAGGTTATGCGGTATTCTGCCGCTTTTAATCCGGGAAGTTTTTCATGCCCCCACTGGGCCAGATTGATAATTTCCTGACGGTGTTCCATTCGACTGCCAATGGCAAAGTTTTTTGTACGAAACGGAACACCGCGCCGCATCAGCATCCGGTAGGTTTCAAAAGCCGAATGGCCGGGAGCGATAAACAGCGCACCAACCGGTAAAATACCGCGCGAAGTAACCACTTCTGTTACTTTTGAATTTTTCACGGCGATGTCTTCCATCATGGTTTCGAACAGCACCTGCCCGCCCAAATCCTCGAAGTGCAGGCGCAGGTTTTTTACGATTTTCCGCAGGTTATCGGTTCCCAGGTGCGGATGTGCCAGGTAGGCAATTTCTTCGGGAGCCCCGGCTTTAATATAATTTGAAATAATGAACTGTTTCTCCTGTGAAATGTGCTTGGAACGCGAAGTGAGTTTGCCGTCGGAAAAAGTACCGGCGCCACCTTCTCCGAAGGAATAATTATTTTTCGGATCGAAAAAACCGGTTTGCTCGAAATGGGAAACTGCCCGGCTGCGGGTTTTTACTTCCGAGCCACGTTCGATAAGTGTAACCTGAAAACCTGCTTTTTGCAACACCAGCGCGGCAAAAAACCCGGCAGGCCCGCTTCCCACAACAGCCACCGGGAAAGGCCGCTTTTTAAACGGGATTTCGAGCGTTTTTTGTTCCGGCGGTTCTCCCTCCCTGATTTCAGGTGAACTCACCCCAACCCTCAACTGCCAAATAACCTTAGGCTTATTCCGGGCATCCAGACTTTTATGTTCCACCTGAAACGAAAAATTCCGGATACGCAGCATTTTGCCAATCCGTTGCCGGAGCTGTGGTTCGGAATACCCTGTGGGCAGTTTTAATGATATTGATTTGAATCCCATTCTTTGTCGGGAAAAATCCTGTTAAATTTTTGCTGAAATGATTAATTCAGTCATATTCTCTGACTATTTTGATTCAGAAATTGCAGAAAAGCATCACCGCGTTTTGTAATTTGATACTGTTGATTGGAACTATTTGGCTTGTCAGGTAATGTCATATTTAATAATTCTAATTCAAGGAATGGTTTGATATATTTATTTCGGAATTTAGTTCGGTCTTTCCATTCTTCCTTTTGCATAATTTCTTGAATTGTTTTTGGTTTGATGCAAAATTCAAGTATTGACATAATCTGATTCCAGCTTGGTGCCGACTTGGTGCCGACTTGGTGCCAACTTGGTGCCGACTTAGTGCCGACTTGATGCCGACTTGGTGCCGACTTAGTGCCAGCTTGGTGCCAACTTAGTCCCAGCTTAGTCCCAAGGGCGCTAAGTACCTCTTTAAACTCCTGCTGCAACTCTGGCTGTAACTCTGGCTGTAACTCTGGCTGTAACTCCTCCGGTTGCTGGTAATTTTTATTGACAAAAGTTACCCTGAAAGCAATTCCCGGTTCTTTCCATGAAAGTTCAATTTCAGGGTAACCCTGGATTTGGTCGGCTATCAATTTCAATCCATTACCCCATTGTTCAATAATTCCGAGTCGTTTGAAAACCGGGGCCAAAGTTTTATTTCGGATGTCGGATTGCCCGGATTCCATGTCGCTGAAATCAACGGATGGCATCAACTTACCCGGGCTGGTAATTTCAACTTTATCATCGAAAATGGCAATTTTAATATCTTTTCCGGTTAATGAATAATCGCGGTGGATAACGGCGTTACGAATTACTTCGCGAATGGCAATAACAGGATATTCCCAACGATCGTTACGATAAACACCTGTGTAATCGGTTGATCCTTGCGAGATATGGCGTAATATAAACTGGTAAGCCTGTTCCGATTGTAACCCAATACTACTGTCAATGGATTTCTGGTCAATAAAATTTCCCGGAATTGAACCTTTAAACCGGGCACATTCAATTTTTGCATAAGGGAATAGCTGTCTCCTTATCTTATCATCTGACAACAGAACCAAAGCATGAGTTGGCAGTTTCTTCCCTTGTTCAATTTTAAACAATTCAAGTTTGGATAGTACCTGTTTCGTAAGTTTCTCGCCGGTTTTTTCAAGAAACAATTCTTCAAAAGATTGGAGATTAATTTCATCAACAGTCTTTTGAAAAACCAATTCGCTGTCAAAAGAAATATTTTGTTTCTGCCGTTCGAGTTCTGCAATGATTTCAGATGATGCCTGGCGATTTGTCGAACCTACACGGATAAAAGTCCCTGCATCAATACCTTTACTTTTCAGGAAATAAGGAGGCGAGCTTCCTTTGTGAATTTTTATCACAATAACATACCTGCCATTGTGATTTTGAAAAAGTATTTCAGGGAGTATAACCGGAGCGCACTGATCGTGAATAATGCTACTGATTTTTTCTTCTAGCTCAATTAACCTCTCCTCGTCAATCCCAACAACTTCACGCGGGGAATCCTGAATGCCGAGATACAACTCTCCACCGGCATCATTGGCAAAAGCAATAATTGTTTTTACCAATTCATTGTTTCCAGGCAGTGAAGCTTTAAACTCAAGCCTTCTGCCTTCGGGTTGATTTACTATTTCCTTGAGTTTCGGCATTTTTTGTATTTAACGAAGAATTTCAATGTCTTCTGTTTTTTAATTCACGAAAAATACAAATTTAAGCAAACCAAATTAATCCTGTAACGAATTGCCCCTTTCAGGTGTACGACAAATCCCACGTTTGCAAAAACCTGTCGAATACATGCATCAGTCAATTAAAAGGATTAAACGCTAAAGCCAATTAAAATTAAAAAACTAAATGCCAAACCACCGGGCTAAAGCCACGG
>JAHYIT010000258.1 GCA_019429205.1 Mariniphaga sp.
CCCAAAACTGGATTGATTTGGGAAATATTCTGGCCATGCTGGGAATCGGATTTCACTCCATGTATTGTGCGCGACCCACAGGAGAGCACCACTATTTTTCTGCGCCACTGGCTGATATTACCAAAATATTCAGCAAAGTTTACCGCACTTTGGCCTCCATCAACCGTCCGTCGAGGCACATTACCATGACATCTTCTGCCGGAAAAACTTCGCTGCTCGGAACCACTGAAATTAACGGCGAAAAAGTTTTTGCACTGAAATTTAACGAGGCCAGAAACATGCAATGGATTGACCGGGTATATTTTGCTGAATTCGATGAAAAAGAGACTACCATAGAAAAGCTAAAACCCTTTGGCGCTGAAAAATATTTTTATGAAGACGAGCTGATTCAGATTGAAACAAAACTTTCAGAAGCCCTGGAAAAGAAAATTGCAAAAGAAAACAGCCATGATAAATAAAATTGTTTCATCAGCAGAGGATGCCGTTTCCGGCATTTTCGACGGGGCAACAGTAATGATTGGCGGTTTTGGCGAAGCCGGAAGCCCTGTGGAATTGATTCATGCCCTGATTGACCAGGGCGCCAAAAATCTTACCATTGTCAGTAATAATGCCGGCAGCGGGCACGTGGGTTTAGCCGCACTCATTGAAAACCGGCAGGTGAAGAAAATCATCTGTTCATTTCCCCGTACTGCCATTTCAGTTGTTTTTCCGGAGTTATACCGAAAGGGTGAAATTGAACTTGAGCTGGTACCGCAGGGTACCCTTGCAGAAAGAATTCGTGCAGGCGGTGCGGGAATTCCCGCTTTTTATACGCCAACATCGGTACACACTTCTCTTTCAGAAGAAAAAGAGCAGCGCGATTTTAACGGCAAACCTGCTGTGCTGGAATACGCCATTCAGGCCGATTTTTCGCTGGTAAAATGCCTGAAAGCGGACAAATACGGCAACCTGACTTACAATAAAACGGCCCGCAATTTTGGACCAGTCATGTGCATGGCTGCTAAAACCGCCATTGTTCAGGCCAGACAAATCGTTGAGCCCGGCGTAATTGACCCCGAGCATGTTGTAACGCCTGGGATTTTTGTACATCGGGTTGTAGAAATAAGCAATCCTGCCGATGAATCGAAACTTGTTGCGGAAAAAATACGATACCATGAAATCAAATGATAAAAACCTGGGTTGGAATGTGAATGAAATGGCACAGAAAGTAGCCATGGACATTCCCGATGGCGCCTATGTAAACCTGGGGATTGGGATTCCCGAGCTGGTTGCAGGTTATATTCCCGAAGGTAGGGAAGTCATTTACCATACCGAAAATGGTTTACTTGGAATGGGCAAAGTAGCCGAATCCCAAACTGAAGATCCGGAGTTGGTGAATGCCGGAAAAAAATACGTTACGGCCATCCCCGGTGCAGCCTATTTTCATCATGCCGACAGTTTTGCCATGATTCGCGGAGGACACATCGACATTTGTGTGCTGGGGGCTTACCAGGTTTCCGAAGAAGGGGATTTGGCCAACTGGTCAACCGGAAATCCGGATGACATTCCGGCTGTGGGCGGCGCTATGGATTTGGTTGCAGGGGTAAAAACCATTTATGTAATAACAAAACATTGCACAAAAATAGGTTCTTCCAAAATTGTAAAACAATGTACGTATCCGCTAACGGGGAAAAATGTGGTAAGCCGGATTTACACCGACCTCGCCATTATGGATGTAATTGATAAAAAGCTCTATGTCAGTGAACTCGCACCGGGCGTGAGTTTTGAATATGTGCAACAAAAAACGGAAGCCAGATTAAACTAAAGGGGATGCAACAAAGAATAACCAGTAAAGCGATTTACAAAAAGGCGTGTGGCGTAATTGCAGGCGGCGTGAGCCGGAATACGCTTTTTCGCCTGCCAAATCCTGACTATGTCAGTAAAGCATCGGGTTGCTACATAACCGACATAGAAGGCGCCGAAAGAATTGATTTTGCCAATAACATGGCTGCCCTGATTCATGGACATTCATTCCCGCCCATTGTTGAAGCAGTTACGGCTCAGTTGCGCAAGGGAACAGCTTACACCATGGCTTCGGAAATTGAAGTCGCTTTTGCAAAATTATTAATTGACCGGGTAGAGAGTTTGGAACGGGTAAGGTTTGTCAATTCAGGAACAGAAGCTGTTATGGCCCTGATAAAGGCTGCGCGGGCTTACACCGGCAGAGCAAAAATTGCCAAAGCAGAAGGGGCATATCACGGAACGTATGATTATGCAGAAGTAAGTCAAACTGCAACTCCGGGGAATTGGGGCGATATAAACAATCCTGTCAGTGTGCCGGTTGCAAACGGAACTCCTCAAAGTGTATTAAATGAAGTCGTAATTTACCCTTTCAACGATATTCAAAAATCCATTGCCATTCTTGATCGACATGCCGGTGAAATCGCCTGTGTGATTATCGATCCGGTTCCTCATCGCGTTGGACTTGTGCCTGCAAGCACCGAATTTGTTCAGGCCATATATAACTGGACCAGAAAAAACGGAGCATTGATGGTGTTCGACGAAGTAATTACCCTGCGCGTAAACTACGGAGGCGCACAGGAAATTTATCCGGTAAAACCCGATTTAACCTCTATGGGGAAAATAATCGGCGGCGGATTTCCCGTTGGGGCAATAGCAGGAAAAGAGGAAGTAATGCGTGTTTTTGATCCGCATGAAACAAAATTGCTCTTTCCTCATTCGGGAACTTTTTCGGCAAATCCGGTAACAATGACTGCCGGTTATGTGGCCATGCAACACTTCGGCAGTGAGGTAGTGGATCAGTTAAATGCACTGGCTCAACTGGCCGTCAGTCAGATTCAGGAAATGATTAAACAGGTTGATGTTCCCCTTTCCGTTACCGGGGCCGGTTCCATGTTTCGCATTCATTTAAGCAAAACACCGCCCCGAACCTATCGGGAGGCGTATCAAACCGAAGGGGTGAAAAGATGGATGAATGAGCTGCTTGATTTCATATATTACAAAGAACATATTTTGATGATCAATACGCTAAGAAATTGTAACGAAATAAATTAATCATTTCAGGATAAGTTTTGGTCTAATTGTATAATTCCATTCTCCATGAAAATCATGTTTTTCTAAATTGATGGATTTCATTTCTTCATCTTTGATTTTT